>NZ_JBUDPI010000130.1:0-9360 GCF_054919635.1 Halochromatium sp.
CGATCCTGATCCTGCACCGGGCCATGGCCAACGCGCGCGATGAGGGCATGGAGCCGGTCACGGCGGTGCGCGAGGCGGTCGCCGCCCGGCTGCGGCCGATCACGATGTCGGCAATCACCACCATCGCCGGCCTGTCGCCGCTGGTGTTCCTACCCGGTGCCGGCGCCGAGCTCTACCGCGGTGTCGGTGCCATCGTGCTGTTCGGCATCCTCGGCGCCGCCATCGTCACGCTAACACTGCTGCCGGCGTTGACGGTGACGGTGCTGAAGCTGGCCGAGCGACACCGGCGCGCGGTGCGCACATAGATCGCCGAAACGGTTGGCGCGGCCTGACTATTGACTCAGCTCAACCCCGCCGATTTTCCGGAGGATCAAAAGGTTCACAGGCCTTGTGGACAACTATGTTAATCGATCGCGGATAACCGCCGCGATTCATCGGCCAGACAAGTCCTTGCACACAGCGGAAAGGGGTTGGCCAATGATCGACCATAACAGCAGATCAATGACTTAGCGATCTATCACGGTCAGCGCGCTCGGCGAGCGAGAACGCTCTCATGACTTGCTGTCAAGGCCGGTTTATCCACCGTCCCTGTGGATAACCCTGTGCACAGTCCCACTGGCTCAGACGCTCAAGCCTTGCCATGATTACGATTTCGCAACCGCGTCCTTTTTAGGCAAGGGCTTGGTACTGCAACTTCAGGCACTAGGCGGGGGCGGAGATGTTGACGACCGTCACCTGTACATTGCGCGTACTCCTGCCGCGCCGCACCTTCAGGCTCGCCTCGTTGCCAAGGCCGACCTCGCCTGGGATGGCTGCGAGGTCGGCGACACTCTGTACCTGCTTGCCCTCGGCATGGGTGATCACGTCGCCAAGCCTCCCGGCTCGCTGGTCGATACCCTCCAGACCGGCACGGGCTGCAGGCGAGCCCGGCTGCACCGCTGCGATGACGACGCCGTCGACATCTAGGCGAGCGGTCATGGCCTCGGTCAGCGCTACGATCCCGATCCCAGGCCGTGCGACGCTGCCCTCTCGGATGATCTCTGAGACCACGCGATTGACCACGTCCACAGGAACCGCGAAACCATCACCGGCGAAGGCGCCGCTGCCGGAGACGATGGCGGTATTGACGCCGATGAGGCGGCCGGCCGAGTCGA
Organism: Halochromatium sp.; assembly: GCF_054919635.1. NCBI lineage: Bacteria > Pseudomonadati > Pseudomonadota > Gammaproteobacteria > Chromatiales > Chromatiaceae > Halochromatium > Halochromatium sp. The sequence goes on from NZ_JBUDPI010000130.1 coordinate 1,155, forward strand.
GCAGGGGGCCACCAGAGTACTGCGACAGCTGGCGCGAAGCCGACATCAAATAGTGAAGCAAGACCAGTGCCTGCAGCACTCAGGTTCTCGAGCGGTCACAAGGGTTTCAATCGGCGGTTCGGCCCGTGTTGCAGCCGAGCCATTCAGGGCCGGGTTTGCATCACCGAGAGCGGGTACTTTGCCCCGACCTCTGGTCGCTATCGCCCACTCGATCAAGGGTTGACAGCAGAGGACGCCGTCGTTTCGAACGGCACTGATCTTGCGGTTATTCGTTCTGGCAACGGCGTTTGTTGAGGGGGGGTGCCTGAAGGCAGGCAGTTCATTAGCAATCTGCATTCAAGACGAGGAGCGGCAACCGATGAGCATGTTTCCGAATCAAACCTGGCAGTCGCAGCCCGAGCGCGGCTTGTTTGACAACATTCGCGGTCTCGGTCGGGGCGGCCCGCAGTTGTTGAAGGAATTGGCCGCACAGGTGGATGTGACATTGGACGGACAACGACCCTGGGATATCCGGGTCAAGGACTCGGCCTTCTACGACCGAGTTCTGAGCGCCGGCTCACTTGGTCTCGGTGAGTCCTATATGGATCAGCAATGGGATGCGCCAGCGCTGGATCAGACCTTTACTCGGTTGCTGGGAAACGGCATTGAGGAAAGACTGCAGGGTGCTGCTGGCCTCGGTCTGCGCTTGCGTCTCGCGCTGCTCGCGCTGCGCGCCCGGCTGCTGAATCTGCAGAGCGCCGAGCGAGCCTTCCAGGTTGGCGAGCAGCACTACGATGTCGGTAACGACCTCTACGAAGCCATGCTCGACCCAACCATGAGCTACAGCTGCGGCTATTGGGCCGAGGCCGAGGACCTCGAGAGCGCTCAGCGCGCGAAGCTGGACCTGATCTGCCGCAAGCTCGAGCTGGAGCCACACGAGCGGGTGCTTGACATCGGCTGCGGCTGGGGTGGCTTGGCCGAGCACGCCGCGCGTCACTACGATGTGCAGGTGGTTGGCCTGACCGTCTCGCGCGAGCAGGCCCAGTTGGCGCGGCAGCGCTGCGCCGGGCTTCCCGTCGATATCCGCCTCCAGGACTACCGTGAGCTGGATGGACGCTTCGACAAGATCGCCTCGGTGGGCATGTTCGAGCACGTGGGTGGCAAGAACGACGCCGCCTTCTTTGATACCGTGGCGCGGCTGCTGAAAGAGAGCGGCCTGTTCCTGCTCCATACCATTGGCACCAGCGCTGCCAATCCGGTCAATGATCCCTGGATCGACCGCTACATCTTCCCCAATGGCGAGCTGCCCAATGCTGAGCGACTCGCCCAGGCACTGCGACCGCGCTTCGTGCTCGAGGACTGGCATGCGTTTGGGCCGGACTATGACCGTACCCTGATGGCCTGGTGGGCGAATGTGGAGCAGGCATGGCCAGACCTCGCCAAAGCCGCCTATGACGAACGCTTCCGGCGTATGTGGAAGTACTATCTGCATTGCTCCGCAGGGTTCTTCCGTTCGCGCAACGGCCATCTCTGGCAGCTGGTGCTGAGTCACCCTCAGGGTCGCCGCGAAACCTATCGGGCGCCGCGCTGAGGCCGGCCTGGCGCTTCCCGACGCAGCATCGCCTCGTCGGGCGTCGGGCGTCGGGCGTCGGGCGTCGGGCGTCGGGCGTCGGGCGTCGGGCGAACGGCCCACTGGCCAAAGCCATCTCGCTTGCCGATGAGGCAGCAAGCGCCGTTCGCGTTGCAGTCCGTCGCGCCATCCTGGCGGTTAGGGTCTTACCCTGAAACAAGCGCTTCATCGTCCGGAGTGGCGACGCGCCATGGGCGTTAGAATCGTGCCAAGATGCCTCGAAACGTCAGTTGACCGCCGTGAGAGCAGCGAATTCTAGATTTTGCAGCGATTTCGCAGTCGCTCACCCGCGATTCGCCGCCTGCGTCAGCTCCTCGCGCAGCATGCCTTCGAACAGCGGCACCTTGGAGCCATTCTTCGTCAACGGCCGGGCATCGGCGACGGCGGCTTTCGCGGCCTCGGTGATGGCGGTCTCATCGAGGCGTTGGTCCCGAAGGCTGTTTTCGGCCTCGATAGCGCGCCAGGGGATTGGTGCCGCGCCGGAGAGCACAATGCGCGGCTCGCGCACCACATCGCCATCGAAGCTCAGCGCCAGCGCGCAGCCGGCGAGGGCGAGGTCCCAGGCGCGGCGCGTGCGGATCTTGCGGTAGCTGCTGTAGCGACCGTCCCGGATCGGCGGAATCAGGATCTCGGTGATGATCTCGCCGCGGGTCAGGCGCGTTTCGCGGGTCGGGTCTTCGCTCGGCGGCACGTGCAGGTCGGCGACCGGCATCCGGTGGTGCCCCTCGGGGCCACTGATGGCCACCTCGGCATCGAGCGCGATCAGCGCCGGCGCGGTGTCGGATGGATGGACGATGACGCAGCTCGCGCCACCGAGGATGCAGTGGAGCTGGTTTTCGCCCGGGATGGCGAAGCAATGGTCGCCGCCCTTGCGCAGGCAATCGAAGTCGCCGCGGTAGTACCAGCAGCGCGGCTTCTGGCATAGGTTGCCGCCGAGAGTGCCTTGGTTGCGCAGCTGCGGGCTACCAACCTCAGCGGCCGCGGCGGCCAGACCCGGGCAACGCTGTTGCAGCTCCTCGTGATCGGTGATGTCGGTGAGACGGGTCATGGCCCCGATGGCGATACTGCCGTCTTCGTTGAAGCGCATACCATCGAGGCCATCGATGCCTCCCAGACTGACCAACTGCTCAGCGGTGAAGACCTGATCGTGGAGGCAGCCGAGCAGATCGGTGCCACCGGCATGCAGTTTGGCGTCCTGCTCGACGAGCTGAGTCATGGCGTCTTGCAGGGCAGTCGGCCGGACATAGCCGAGGGCGGGATACATAGGCTCAGCCCTCTGCGGAATTGGCCGCGCCGGTGGCTGCGTGCAGCTGCTCCACCAGCGTGAGCGGGTTGATGGGAGTCTCGAGGAGGCGCACGCCGACGGCATCGAACAGCGCGTTGGCGATGGCCGCAGCGGTCGGGATGGTGACCGGCTCGCCGAGGCCCTTGGCGCCGACGATGTTGGCCTGCTCGTCGGTCAGGGCGATGGGCACCGAGGTGACCTCGGCTGGCACGTCCAGTGCCGTCGGTAGCTTGTAGTCGTGCCAGTTCTTGTTGCAGAGCTTGCCGGCGGGGCCGTCGATCACGCGCATGTCGGTACTGGCGAAGCCCACACCCATGGTCACGCCGCCGACGAGCTGGCCGTTGGTCCCGTGTCTCCGGTCACCGACGAAGACGAGGTCGCGGCGCGGCAGCTCGAGCTGTTGCGCGGCCATATCCAGTAACTGGTCCTTGACTGCGAGGCAGGCGCGCCGAACCGTCGGTTCCTCGGTCGGCACGGTCGTGCTGCCGCCGGACGGGGTCGCAAACTGGGTGGTGCCGGTATCGGCATTCTCGATCTGCACCCGCTCTGGCGCGATGCCGAGCTCCTCGGCGAGCACCATCGCCATCACGGTCTTGGTGCCAGTGCCGATGTCCGAGGCGCCCATGTTCAGATTGGGGGTACCGTCGGTGAACAACCGTACGATGACCGTTGATGGCCGGCCGCCATCGCCGGCAAACCAGTTCGCGGCGGCCATGCCGACACCGCGTTTGATGTGGGGCCTATTGTGGGACTGGCTGCTCGGTTTGGTCTCCGGCGCTGGGCTGGGCGCTGCCGTCACAGCGCTACTGTCCGCATCGGCAGGCTCGGAGCCGGCGCGCTCTGCCGCCGCCTGCTGCCTGTTCTGGTGCCTGGTCTGCTGCTTGGCCTGCTGGCGGGTCTGCTTCCGGGCCTGCTGCCAGCCGAAGGCCGCTGCGCCTTCTTCGATGCAGCGCCTAAGGCCGTCGGTGGTGTAAGGCTTGTTGCCGCGCGCCTGGGTGCCGTCGGGAATGTTGCGCAGCCGCAGCTCGACCGTGTCCAGATCAAGCTTCTTGGGCAGCGCATCCATTGTCTGCTCCATGGCCCAGGAGCACTGCACATAGCCGGGTGCGCGGAACGGTCCCGCCGGCTGGGCACTGATGTAGACGTCGGTCAGCTCGGTGGCCACGTTCGGGCAGCGGTAGAGGTCCTTGGCCAGCCAGTCGAGCAATGACGTGCCGCCGGTGGCGTAGGCGCCGCCAGTGGCCAAGCCGTCAAAGCGGATCGCGGTCAGGGTGCCGTCCCGGCGAGCGCCGACCTTGAGCGTCATGCGGGTCGGTGGTCGATTGCCCTGGGGCAGCAGCGTCTGCTCACGGGTCAGAAACAGTCTGACCGGCCGGTTGATGCGCCGCGCCAACAGCGCCGCGATGATCGAGTACTTGTCGGTCCTGAGCTTGGAGCCAAAGCCGCCGCCCATGTAGTGACCGATCACTCACACCTGCGACAGCGGCAGGCCTAGCACCTCGGCGACCTTGGACTGCACGGCGTAGACGCCTTGCGTCGATTCCCAGAGGGTCAGCCGGTCGCCGTCCCAGCTCGCCACGCAGCCGCGGGGCTCAAGCGATGTCTGCATCTCGCTGGCGGTCCCAAAGACCTGCTCGACGACCACATCGGCCTCGGCGAAGCCTTGCTCGACATCGCCACGCGCATCGCTGCTGCTACTGGCCTGGTTGCCGTTGGGGTGCACCAGGGCGGCCTCATCGTCGAGCGCGGTCTCCATCTCGGAGACGAAGGGGAGGGGCTCGTAGTCGACCTGGAAACATCATGGCAGCCCGGAGGCGTTGACGGACCGCGACGCAAGGCTTGGGTGATGCTGTATTGCCCTTCTGGGCCGCAGCAAATACCCCACTGCTGGTTGAAATGACACGTGCATCGAGGCCTGCGCTGATTCCGCAACGCCTGCTTCAGGATTGCGAGCATCAGGCCGGGGCGCTCGGCCAAGCGATAGTGTCAGCCTCAGACTCTAGCCCGGCCGGGGTCGGAGACAGCCGAATGGTCGGTCCCACATCGACCTGGCATCCTGAATGTAGGGCCTGATCAGCTGGCGCATCGCGACCAGGTCGAGCGCTAGGGGCCAGCCGCGACTGCAGTCAACCCAATCTTCAGGACTCCGCCTCATGTCACCAACTGCATCCAGACTGCCGCGGGCGAGGTTGCTGCGGTATTCACTGCCATCGCTCGTGACCTCGGTCGCCGCTCTGCCGATGGCGCTGTTCATTCCTGCCTTTTATGCCGATGAGCTCGGCCTGCCGCTGGCGGCGGTAGGGGCCGCGATCGCAGCCTCCCGGGTCTTCGATGTCCTGACCGACCCGCTCATCGGGACCCTCAGCGACCGTTTCCAAACCCGTTGGGGTCGCCGCAAGCCCTGGATGTTGCTCGGCACGCCGCTGTTCTTGGTCGCGATCTGGCAGGTCTTTGTGCCGGGCGAGTCAGCGACCATCGGCGGGCTGCTGCTGTGGACGGCGCTGCTCTATCTCGGGTTCACCTTGATCGACCTGCCGCACAGGGCCTGGGGTGCGGAGCTGTCGACCGATTACGATGAGCGTTCCCGGATCACCAGTGTGCGCGAAGCACTGTCGATGGCCGGACAGGTCGCTCTGCTCGGCTTCCTCGTCGTGCTGACGACCCTGGGTCTCGAGGCTGGTGCCGAGCAGCTGCGCGGCATCGCCTGGCTGGTCCTGGTCGGCCTGCCGTTGCTCGTTGGCATTGCCGTGCTGACGGTCCCTGAGGACCGTTCGGCTGGTTTCGCTCATCAGCGCCTCGGATGGCGGGCTGGCCTGCGCATCCTGGTGCGCAATCCGGCGTTCGGGCGTATGGTTGGCTCTGTGCTGCTGTTCGTTTCCGGTATTGCGATCCAGGGCACGCTGCATCGGCTGGTGCTTGCCGACGTGATGGGCGACGAGTCGCTGTTCCCGTTGATGTTGTTCATCGAGAACCTCGGCACGCTTGCGGCAGTGCCTGCTTGGCTCTGGTTATCGGTGCGTATCGGCAAACACCAGGCGCTGATCGCCGCCGCGCTTTGGCTCGCGGTGCTGAGCCTGCCGCTGGCGCTGCTGCGCGAAGGCGATACGACCCTATTGATCATGCTGGTCGCGATCCGCGGCTCGAGCTTCGCATCGATCCTGTTCCTGGCGAATTCGATCGCTGCCGATGTGATCGATGTCGACACCTTGGAGTCCGGCGAGCAGCGCTCGGGGCTCTTTTTCGCGGCCTGGAACATGACGACCAAGCTCGCCCTTGCGCTCGGGGTTCTGCTTGGCACGGCGCTGCCGGCGGCCGTCGGTTATGACCCCGCAGCCGACACGACACCGGCGGACATTCAAGCCCGACTGATGCTGATCTATGGCGCTGTTCCCGCGGTGATGATGGCCGCCGGCGCCCTGTTTCTGCGCGGCTTCCCGGTGTCCCGCGAGCGGCATGCCGAAGTGCGGGCTGCCCTGGCGGCGCGCGAGGGAAGATGATGGAAGGTACAGGGTTTGCTTATGGCAACGGTCGTGAGCACTCTAATCCAACTCAGTCCGATCAGGCCCTTGTCGTCAGTACTCGCTGCTCTTGTCAGGAGGAGCCCATCGCGCGTGCAATCTCGCGCGATAAGGTTACCCCCCTCCGGGCTGACGCTGTTCCTCTCTGGCTTGTTCACGGTGACCTTCACGGTGGCCGACGCAACAGCCGACGCAACCGGAAGCCCTGGCAGCGGGGGCGATTCCCCAAATGGCAAACAGCCGGAGTACGTCGTCGAGGCGAAACAGGTCCCGGTGACCCGGATCGTGCATGCCGAGGTGCAACCGGTGGAGCGCCCTGAGGCCCGTGCACGCATTGCGGGCCTGCTGCGCGAGCTGGTTGTCGATGAGGGCGACGCGGTCGAGGATGGCCAAGTCATCGCTCGGGTCGAGCCGCCAAAGCTCGAATCCCGTATCGCCGCAGCCAGGGCCGAGCGCACCCGGGCTGAAGCCAGTGAGCGCCAAACACAGCGGGCACTTGCCCGCGCCGAGGAGCTGCACGTCGAAGACGTGATGAGTCAGGCCGATCTTGATGATGCCCGCGAGGCGGCTGTCTCGGCGACCAATGCGGTGGAAGCGGCCGCTGCCGAGATCGATACCTTGCTCGCGCGTCAAGAACGCGGCGAGGTGCTGGCGCCTGCCACAGGCTGGGTCATCGAGGTCCTGCCCACCACCGGCAGCGCGATGCAGGCCGGTGGCCTGATTGCTCGCATCGCTGCAGCACCGGCGCTGATCCGCGTCGCCGTCCCCGAGCGCCACCTGGGCCGGCTTCAGCAAGCGACGTCACTAACCCTGGAAACGACCTTGGGTCCGCAACAGGCCGAGCTCGTAAAATTGTATCCGGATGTGAGGCAAGGCCGGGTCGAGGCTGATCTGCGTCTGCCCGAGGGGCAACCGGCGCTGCCGGTCGGGCGTCGCGTCCCGGTCAGACTGACCCTGGATCAGGTTGAGCGCTTGGTCGTGCCCGAGCGGCTGATCAGCGAGCGTCATGGCCTGACCTTCGTCTACCGCGCCGAGGCCGGTTGCACCCTGGTCCAGCTCGGAGCGCGCCGGGGCGATCGGATGATCGTCCTCTCGGGCCTGCGCGCGGGTGACCGCCTGATCGCGCCATGACGGCACAGGACCCGGAGCAGAACCCAGGGCAGGACCCGACACAGGATCAAGCACAGCCGGCAGGTCCGCTGGGCCTGGCTGGACGGATCAGTGCGTTCTTCATCGACAACCCGGTGACGCCGATCCTGATCCTGATCGCGGTGCTGCTCGGCATCGTCGGCATCAGTCTGGTGCCGCGCGAAGAGGAGCCGCAGATCCCGGTGCCGCTGGTCGAGGTCCTGGTGCCAGCGCCGGGGCTCTCGGCCCAAGATGTGGTCGAGACCATCACGCGGCCGGTCGAAGACATCGTCACCGGTATCGAGGGCGTGGAGCACGTCTCTTCGCGCAGCCGCGACGGTCAGGCGGTGATCTCGGCGCGCTTCTATCCGGGCACCAGCAGTGACGACGCAGCGCTGCGCGTGATCGAGCGCATCGGCGCCAACGGCGAGCGCCGACCACCCGGCATCCCGGAACCCCTGATCGTCGCCCGAGGCATTGAGGACGTGGCCGTGGTGACGCTGACGGTCGCGCCAACTGCCGCAGCCGCTGAGCGCTACAGTCGCGCCGACGCCTGGGACGTTTCCGAGGAGCTGCGCTGGCGCATGGCCACCATCGATCGCGCCGGCTTGACCTATCTGGTCGGCGCCGGTGGCACTCAGCTACGTGTCGAGCCGGACCCCAGCG
>NZ_JBUDPI010000131.1:0-9346 GCF_054919635.1 Halochromatium sp.
AAGGCAAACGAAAATCCTGCGCAATTCGGTATGAGCTTTTCCGGCAATCGCCTTACTGGCTTGGCGCCGACAGCGACCTAAGCGGCCCGATCAAGATGACCGTGCAGCTCGCCTAAGCCGCCGAGCGGTTCGCCTGATCAGGCTAGGCTGCTCAGTGGTGTGAGCTGAACATCAACTTCAGGATCTTGAGATTGATGACTAGGAAGCGCCAGAGCTGCCAGATCGGGTTGGAGCGCATGTGGCGTGTCAGCCCGGTCGGTACCGGTGGATAGTAGGCCTGCTGATAGGGCTCTTTGTTCTTCGGTTTGCTCGATGCCTGGCTTTGCTGCGGACTGCTGGTATCAGTCGTCATGATTCATCCTCTGTACTCGATCTGAGTCGGGCTCAATCTGATTTGGGCTCAATGCAATTCAGGGTTGGGCCCGGGACGCCTCAATAGGCGGGTCTCCGGCCCAGTGACTGCCTCTCATCAATCCGGAGTCAATCCGGAAGCAGCGACCAGCCCGGCTTCAGCTTGGCCTGATAGATGAAGACGTGATGTAGGATGTACTTCATCCAATGCCCAGCGAGCCCGATCTCACCAAAGGTCAAGTCGATATCGCGCCCGTACTCCGGGTAGGTCTCGTAGTCGGGGACGACCGGGAAGACCGTCATGGTCGCGGCCGAGCCCTTGAAGATGTGCATGCCGGTGGAGGCCACGCAGGCGGCGCCGGACTCGGCCATCGAGGCGGTATGGGTGGGCTCCGGAGCGCCGTTGATCATGTCGCGAATACTCCCAGCGACCGCCTTACCCATGTTTGCTGACGGCAGTCCGGTGCGCGGTGGCGCCGGGTTGATCGGGGTATCGTTCGCGCTTTTCATCGGCTTGCTGATCAGATGCGGCGGTGCGAAGGCGATGCCAATCGCGAACAGGTTCTTGTAGCGCGGGTTCTGATAGGTCTTTGGCCAATCGCTCTTGTGCCATTCCTCGTAGGGCTTGGGCGTGTAATCGCCATCGACCTTCATGAAGCCATTGGGGGCGAAGAGCTCGCTGCTCATATCGCTGCCGTCCTTGGCGAAGGCCTTGATCGGCTGTCCGGCGAACGGCGGGATCAACATCGCGAAGTCGAAGTCGATCGTATGCTCGCTGCCGTCGAGGATCTCGTAGTGGATCTTGCCAGGCTCGATGCGCTTGACTGCGGCGCGTACGATCCATTCCATGCCGCGCTCGACCATCAGCGACTCGGCAAATACCTTGCCGTTGGTGATGTAGCCGCCGCGCTTGATGTGCACGCCGCCCATCCCGAAGTCACCAAGCTCGTACTCGTTGCTGATCCAGATGATCCGTGCCTTGTCGCGCACGCCCTCGTCACTGAAGAGATGCTCGATGTTGTAGATGTATTCGAACGCAGCGCCCTGGCAGGTACACATGCCGTGACCGGTACCGACCACGAAGGTGCGCGTTTCCCCGCGCTTCATCGCGGCGATGTTCTCCTGCAGTTGCTCGTTGGCGTGCAGCGCGTGGCCCGGGGTGCAGACCGAGGTCGTGTAGCCCTCATCAGGGCCGAGACCCGGTGTTGCGCCGAAGTTGAGCTTGGGGCCGGTCGCGTTGACCAGATAGTCATAGGTGAGCGTCTCGGTCTGACCGGCACGTGAGACCTCGGTGTACTCGAGGGTCACATAGGGCTGATCAGCGGCGTCGCCGCCCTCGGGATGGATCGAGAGGGCCTTGGCTTGCTTGAAGACGACACCGAGCTTCTTGTATACGGGGGCGAGCGGGAAGGTGACCTGGCTCTCCGTCATCTCGCCCACGCCGACCCAGATGTTCGATGGAATCCAGTTCCATTTCTCGTTCGGTGAAACGACCACGACCTCATGCTCGTTGCCGAGCCATTTGCCCAGCCAGCGGGCAGCGGTATGGCCAGAGATGCCCGCGCCGAGGATGACGATGCGTGACATGGTGTAAGCCTCCATTGATGGGTGTTTTCGATCCGAGCCTAACAGTGAGGTTCGGCTCGTGAAAGCGGTCTGCGTCAAGGTTTGGATAGCGCCGCTAGCCAGTGGTTCAGCCGTGTCGTCGTTGAGCATCTTCGCTTGCACGTCGAACCGCGCTCGGCGCAGTGGCTCGCTCTGACTCAGTCGCTGGGGGCGGATGAGCGGGTTTGCTTGGGGCGCTGGGCCGCCGTCTCGAGCAGGCTAGGCCGCGCCGGATAGGCCCTCTCCGGATAGGCGATCTGCGGCCCGTGCTCTCCGAGCCAGCGGGTCAGGCTCGACTCGCCGGCTGGCCACTGACCCTTGGCAATGTTGGTCGGTGCCGGGCCTTCAAAGACCAGGTAGCCGTACTTGCCATAGTGAGGCAGCTTGCGCGCCAGACCGCTGACGGCCTCGGCCTGGTCCGTTGCGACCCAGCCCAGGGTTTGCTCGCCACGGTGGGTGCTGATCACGGGGCTCTTGCCGCTGTACTCTGTTCCCAGCAGACTCGCCTGTTGCTGATCCGGATCGATCCTGAACTGACCGCTCTCGAGTCCGAGCGCGGACAGCGCCTCCAGCCACTGGTTGCGCCAGCCAAGCAGCCAGATCGCGCGATCAGTCGGCAGCTGCTCGAGATCCTTGTCTAACACAATCGACCACCCTGACTGGCCGCGCTGCCAGCTTTCCGCCAACTGCCGATAGGCCCTGCGCAGCGCTGCGGGTGCTTCTGAGGGGATCAGGATCAGTCCGCGCTCGGCGCCGAACAGGTTGCTCAAGGTTGCGGTCGCCTCGCCAGCGGCGAGCTGACGGAAGCTGTCGAAGCGCGGGTCTACCGCGAGATGTACTGGGCGCGTGTCGAGCAGCGTCGAGAAGGCGGTGCTGTCCTCTTGCATCCAGACCTCAAGCTCTGATGCGGTACCGTTCTCGTCGAGCAGCATCACTGGCACCGTCATTGGAAACGGGGCCTCGGATTGGGTCTGCTCGAGTCGACCGCTGAGGCGCCAACGTCCATCAGGGAGCGGTTCGACCTCAATCGCCGCGAGCGCTAGGAGCGGCGCCCCTGGGCGACTGGTCCAGGCGCTGAAGAAGGCACTGAGCTCCTGTCCGGACTCGGCCTCAAAGGCCGCCTCGAGCTGATCCCAGCCGGCTTTGGAAAAGCGATTGTGCTGATAGAAGTGCCGCAGACCCTCGACGAAGACCGCATCACCGAGCTTGACTCGCAGCATGTGGAACAGCATCAGGGCCTTGCCATAGCCGATCGCCTGCGAGGCGGCGCCATGACGGCCCCGGAATTGGGTCAGCGGCTCATCTTGATGGTCGCGGACATAGTCCGTGAAGGCCTTGAGCTGGTCGCGGCGATAATCCGCGCCTTTACCGGCGAGCTCCTGATTGAGATGGTCTGCGAGATAGGCGGTGAGACCCTCGCTCCAGTTGCCCTGCGTGTCATCCACATAGACGCCGTTGCCCCACCAGTTGTGCAGGATCTCGTGCGGATAGGATGAGTGCAGAATGAACGGCAGGCGCAGCACTCGGGGGCCGAGGAGTGTAAACGAGGGCATCCCATAGCCGGTCTCCCAGAAGTTCTCGACCAGCGCGAACTTGGCGTAGGGATAGGGGCCGATCAGCTCAGTGTAGCGCTCGAGATAGCTCGCTGTGGCCTCTAGGTAGCGCGCTGCTAGCTCGTCATCAGCACTGCGGAGGAAGGCCTGAGCCTCGACGGTATCGGTTGATTCCCGATACAGCTTGAAGGGGGCTGCGATCAGGTAGAGCTCGTCTTGCGGGGCCGTCTCGCGCCATCCAACGCGCACCCGCGGCCCCTCTGCTGAGAGGGTTGGCCCCGCACCCTGGGAGACTGCAAGCCAATCTGAGGGCAGATTGACGGCGAGCGACAGGGTCTCGAGGCTGCCCGACACCCTCGGATACCAGCCGCTGTAACCGCTGAGAAAGACCCCATCCGGGCTTATGGTACCAATCGATTGCTGTCGGGCTCGTCCCATGCCTTCCTGAATCGCGTCAAAGTCATGGCGGATGCGACCCTGATAGCGGAGCTCTACCTCTGAGCCGGGGGCTGCTTCAAGAACATATCGGGCGAGGTGACCCCGTCTTGCGACCGGCTGCAGACGCGCATTGCCGCTGCTAACCTCGAGCTCGAGTCCCGCGTGCAGCTGCAACACGTAGGTCGTCGTGGTCTGCGTTTGCGAGGCCCTAGCCGATGCCTCGGGATCTTCGGCTCCACTCGGCTCGGACGGGAGGGTCAAGCGGTCGGTTGCGCTCAGCGTCCCAGAAGCCGGGTCGATCTTGATCTCAATGCGGTGTCTGGCCACGGCCTGCTGAACGTTCTGTTCCGTAGGCTGCTCCGCTGCCGCGGGGCCGAGCAGGGTTAGCCAGACGAGGCTGAGCAACATGGCCCAACGAGGTATCTGCAGCCGGAACTTGTTGGAATCGTGCATGGTCGCTGTCATCTAGATTGTTGCGGTGGCCTTGCCAGGTCGTCGCTGCACCCAAGCTCTGTCATCGGCCTGTGCGCTTGGTTCCGATAGCCAAGCCTGTCTGAGCCCTGTTTCGCTCCTTCGCGCCCAGTTTGCCTGAGCGTTCGGATCGAGACCTGATCTTGGGGACTCGCATGGCGAGCGAGACACCCTCAACGAGAGACCCATGATGCTGCGATCGACTCTGCCTCCCCGACGACCCATCTTGCAACACCCGGTCCGCATGGCAACGCTGATCCTGCTGCCATTCGTGTTCTTACTTTTCATCGTCATGGTCGTGATGCCGGTCACTGGCTTCGGTAATACCAAGGCTGGGGACTTGACTCCAGCCGAAGCGGCAAACGACCAGATCGCCGCAGCGTCTGCTGCAGGGCATGGGACGCCGGCTAGCTCAGGCCTGGACGCAGCCGCCAGCCAAGCGCCCAGTCCGAAGACCCGAGTGCTCGACGTCTCGAGCCTTGGCGGGATGGATGGGCTGATCGAGGCGCTGGCTGATGATCGCGTCGTCTTCATCGGTGAGTCCCACGATCGCTATGAAGACCATCTAAGCCAGCTCGCGATCATCCAAGGGCTGCACGAGCGTGGTAATCCGGTGGCGATCGGTATGGAGTTCTTTCAGCAGCCTTTTCAGGATAAGCTCGATGCCTATGTCGCCGGCAAGCTCAGTGAAGAGTCTCTGCTGCGCGAGACCGAATATTTCGAGCGCTGGCGGTTCGACTATCGGCTCTATCGGCCGATCCTGCGCTTCGCGCGCGAGCAGGGTATCCCGCTGATCGCGCTCAATCTGCCCCGGGAGATCACTGATCAGGTCGGCGACGGCGGCATCGCATCGCTCGGCCCCGAGGACGCTGCGCAGATCCCGAGTGAGATCGATCGGGGCTCCGCTGAGTATCGCGCTCACCTGCAGCAGGTGTTCGCGATGCACCCGAAGCCTGAGGATGCATCATTTGAGCACTTTCTCGAGGTCCAGCTGCTCTGGGACGAGGGGATGGCCGAGCGTGCGGCCCGCTGGCTGCGCGCCAATCCGCAGTCGCAGCTCATCGTGCTCGCTGGCGCTGGCCATGTCGAATACGGGCGCGGTATTCCATCCCGAGTCAAACGACGTCTGGATGTGCCGATGTCGATCGTGATGAACGGTCAACAGCGCCCGCTCGATCCTGAGATGGCTGATTTCTTGCTCTATCCGCAACCGGTGGAGCTGCCAAAGACGGGCCTGATGGGGGTGATGCTGGATACCGAGTCGGATGGCCAAGGCGTTGCGATTCAAAGCTTCGCGCAGCGCAGCGGCGCACGGGATGCGGGCGTCAAAGAGGGGGATCGGATCATCGAGATCGGGGAGACCAAGGTCGACTCCTATGCCGATATTCGGATCGCCCTGATGGATAGCCGCCCCGGACAGCAGATGCCAATCGCGGTGCTACGCGATCCGCTGGTCGGTGGTGCCGAGCAGCTCAGCTTTGACGTGACGTTGCAGTGAGCTCCGAGAGCCGCGCAGTGACACCGAGGATGAAGCCCGAGCTGCTCGCACCCGCAGGAACCCTACGCAACCTGCGCTACGCATTGGCCTATGGTGCGGACGCCGTATACGCTGGTATCCCGCGCTATAGTCTTCGGGTTCGCAACAACGAGTTCGGTACCCTGGAGGCGCTCACGGAGGGGATCACGGCCGTGCAGGCGGCTGGTAAGCGGTTCTATCTGGCAGCCAACCTGATGCCTCACGGCGCCAAGCTCGGGACCTTCCTCAGTGACCTGGAACCGGTGATCGCACTCGGACCCGACGCCCTGATCATGTCCGATCCGGGGTTGATCCTGCTGGTGCGTGAGCATTGGCCCGAGCAGCCGATCCACCTGTCGGTCCAGGCCAATACCACCAATGCCGCCGCGGTGCGCTTCTGGCAGCAGCAGGGGCTTCGGCGCGTGATCCTGTCGCGTGAGCTATCACTCGATGAGATTGCCGAGATCCGTGACGCCTGTCCGGACATCGAGCTCGAGGTCTTCGTGCATGGGGCGCTCTGTATCGCCTACTCAGGACGATGTCTGCTATCGGGCTATCTGAGCCACCGAGATGCCAATCAAGGCAGCTGCACCAACGCCTGTCGCTGGTCATACCGCGTCGGGCAGCCGGTGGCGATGTCCGCTGATCCAGTCCAGGAGCGTCATCCGGAGGCCGATCAGGTCTGGCTGCTCGAAGAGGCCGAGCGACCGGGTGAGTACATGGCCCTGTTCGAGGACGAGCACGGCAGCTACGTGATGAACTCCCGTGATCTGCGCGCCGTCGAGCATGTCGCGCGGCTCAGCGCGATCGGAGTGGATTCGCTGAAGATCGAAGGACGAACCAAGTCGCACTACTACACGGCCCGCACCACCTCGGTCTATCGGCGTGCGATCGATGATGCGGCCGCCGGGCGCCGCTTCGATCCTGGACTGCTCGAGGAGCTCGATGGCTTGGCGAATCGTGGCTATACCGAGGGTTTTCTGCGCCGTCATGCACCTTCAGAGCTACAGAATTATGAGGCCGGAAGCTCGGTCAGCCAGCGCCGGCAATTCGTCGGCGAGCTGGTACGCGTCGATGCCGCTAGCGGTCTAGCGGAGATCCGCGTCCGTAATCGCTTTGCCCCTGGCGATGAGCTGGAGTGGATGACCCCCGGCGGTCTTCAACGCTTCCGGCTCGAGCAGTTGAGCGCCACCGATGGCCGGCCACTTGAGGCTGCGCCGGGCGATGGCTGGACAGTGCGCATTCCAATGCCGGATCAATCGCTTGCGCCGGAGGCGCTGCTCGCGAAGGTGCTTTGAGATCTTCCGCTGTCGGCGTCCGAATGCCAGTACCCTAGAATCTCCACGCTTGAGCTCTGCCAATCGGGCGCATCGGTATGGAGTTTCTGACGCGTCGCAGTATCGAAGCCGCAGTGTGCCGGGAAGATGCAAGAAGGGCGCGCATGAAACGGGGTTGATCAGCCATGGATGAGAGGGTTCTGGGCTAGGAGCTGAAACGGCGGCTCCAGTGGATCGCAGCCGAGAACAGTGGGAAATGGCTCTCTTCTCTGCATTGACCAGCTGCTTGACCGCGACTCAGCCGGTGACTAGGGTCTAGACATGATCACCTGGGATGACGCCAAGCGGCGCAGCAACCTCGCCAAGCACGGCTTGGACTTTGCCGAAGCCGAGGCAATCTTCGATGGACCGATCTTTACCGAGCAGGACACTCGCGAAGCCTACGGCGAGTCACGCTTTAAGACGCTGGGCGTGCTTCACGGCCGCTTCATCGTGCTCGTCTGGACCGAACGGGACGACGACCTACAGTTGCTCTCTCTGCGATATGGTGACAAGCGTGAAACCCGAGACTTCTTCAAACAGCTTCAGCCCTGAGCAGATAAAGGCGATGATCGATGCGGCTCCCGAGGAGGCCGTGTTCGACCCAGATAACCCGCCGCTTGACTCTGAGTTCTGGGAGAATGCGGTCTTCGTCGCGGGTGGTGGGCCGGAAGCGGTCAAGGCCGTGTTAGCTGAACGGCGCCGCTTGTGCGGTCCGCGCAAGGCACCGACCAAGATCCCAGCTACCATCCCGCTCGACCCGGACGTGCTCGAGGGACTGCGCGCGACCGGCAAAGGCTGGCAGACGCGAGCCAACGCGGCGCTGCGCGAATGGCTACAGCACCGCGAGCACTCCTAGCGCCCACCGACAACTCGCATCTTTAGATCCCAGCACCTTGGACCAGCACTCAGCGCAACACCACTCCGAGAATTCATCCTTCCACCTCGGCTAGGGCGTGCTCTGACGGCGTCAAGGAAGGGTTGAGGGATTCTTGCAGGCGATCATCGAGATCGGCTTGGCGCAGCCAGGCGGCGATCGCATAGGCGTCGTGCTGGTCCGGGGTGCGGCCTTCGGTGCCGATGGAGATCGTGCAGACTGGCTGCGAGGGCTCTGATATCCGCGAACTCGGGGTCCACGGAGGCATTCGGCGTTCCCTGCATTTTCATTCAAGCCGCGGGGCGTCGCCGTAGGTGCCGGCGTCTGCCGTTCGGGCCGACCAGTGTCGGGGTGATGAACTTGGTGCGAATGTCGGCTTCGGTCAACGCCTTCTTGTTCATGCCTGGATGAGCGTCCTTGGTCGGTCAGGTGCGCTCAGCCAGGCGGGATGCGAGTCGGTAATCGCTTGGGCTTGGTTGACCTAGATCTCCGAGACAACCTTGTCATAAAAGGCGAGGAAATCGTCCGGGGTGGGGCCCTCGCGCCATTCAATCGCCGCCCGCGGATGCTGATTGAGCTGGCCTGTCAGGTTGTAGGGGATCATCGGCCCCCACTCGATCTCGCGACGCAGCGGCAGGATCTGCTCTTGGATCACCTCGATGATCGGCCGCAGGTCGAACTTTGGATTGCGTAGGAAGCCAAGCAGTAGCTCGGTATGGCAATTGCCAGCACCGCGACCAAAGCCGAAGATGGTCGCGTCGACGCGGTTGCAGCCGAGGATGATGGCCTCGATGGTGTTGGCGAACGCCAACTGCAGGTTGTTGTGGGCGTGGATACCGATCTCTTTGCCGGTGCCGGCCAGTGCATTGGCATACTTGTGATAGAGCCGGTCGACTTGCTCGCGATACAGATGGCCAAAGCTGTCGACGATGACCATCGTGCTCGCTGGCGTATCGGCGATGGCCTCGAGGACGGTGTCGATCTCTTCCTCAGTGATGTTCGAGACCGCCATCAGATTCGCGGTGGTCTCATAGCCGCGCTCGGCCGCGAAGCGGATCATGTCGACGGCTTCTGGGACCTGGTGCGCGTAGAAGGCGACCCGGATCATGCTCAGCGGACTCTCAGCAGCCGGGACGATCTGGGTCTCCCAATCGCTCTTGCCGGCATCGGCCATGGCCGCCAGCTTCAACCCAGTCGCCTCGGGGTCGTGATCGCCGAC
>NZ_JBUDPI010000132.1:0-9338 GCF_054919635.1 Halochromatium sp.
GATCCAGGTTCTGATCCATCGGGCTCTCAACGCGGGTCTGCAGCAAGACCGTATTGCGAATCGACGGATCGCCCTTGATCTGGAGCCAGTGGGGCAACTCTTCGTAGAGCTTCGCCGTCACTGGTAGATCCTTGAGATTGAAGGTTGCGCCGACGTAACCCAGCAGCTCTAAGTCGCGGCGCACGACGTGCAAGGCGGTCAGCGATGGGCGACGCGATACGAGCCCGACATAGGCATCCGAGAGCAGGAAGCCCCACGCGGGAACCGCCTCCCGCATGTAGGGACGCATCGAGCGATCGCGCCCGAAGTCCCTCGGTTCAGCTCCGAGTGCGCTGACCGTGTCGCTAATCTGACGGCCTGCTAGATCCACGACAAAAAGCGCACCGCAGGACGGAATATGTCGGCATCCATCCACCAAAACGCCATTGAGCTGCGCCCGATCGCCCCACACCCACACACAGGCATCCGCGATCTGCGCGATGGGCTCGTGCAGCGTTCTCGCGATCGCTTCGCGTTGACGGTGAATCGTGCCTTTCAGCGTACTGTCCATCATCAACCTCTCTCGCCAGTCCAGAACGTCGCACGATACCGAGCGATCATGACCGTAAGCCTGCAGGTTGCGTTAAAGTTGACGGCATTGCCTCGGCTGGGGTGATCGTGCTGACCGATCGCTTTTTCATGATCGCCCTCCGAGATCAAAATGGCCGCGTTAGTTTAGCTTTTTCAGATGCTAAGGGCTCAATTTGACGGCATTGGATGCGACCCCCAGTACCCCGAAACGTGCCCGTCTGCACAGCGCCCAACGTCTGTCAGCGCCGCCGCTAGGCATTCTCGGGCGTTGACGGCGCATTCCACCCCCGATAATCTCTTGTCACAAGCCAACCTGTCCGGTCAGGGTGGCTTGGATTTCCTATCCGCTCTCACAAATTTTTCAGGGCTCGACTGGGTCCATGCTCTTCTAAACGAGGTCATTCTCCATGTTGGCGAAATTGCGTTCGCTCTTTTTGATTGCGATGGTCGGTCTTCTCCCGGCGCTCATGGTCACGCAGGCTGTGGCCGACCCAATGGCACCCATTGAAGACAAGCAGGGGCACACCGGCACCATTGTCACCGGTGGAGAGGAATTCGTCTACGGCTATGCCGATCCCGACCCAAGCTCAGAGCGAGAGCAATCCCTCACGCCGGGCTGGAAGGTCGAGATCCTCAATAGCACGAGGGGCACCGACGGCCGGATTTGGTATCGCGTCAGGCCACCGGATGACGTCACCACCTGGGTGCCCGAATCGCAGGTAAGCTGGGATTAGAACGATAACCGGAAGACGACATGCCGAGTCATGACGTCTTCCGCCCCGCTCCTGTCATGTGCCCGGTAACGGCGTGCGCAGCAGGTAGAGATTGGCCAGGGCAAAGCGCACCTGCCACTGCACGGTGTTATTGCGCAGCCCTTTGTAGCGAGTCTATGACGCAGAACATCCACAACGACGCAGAGGAAACTCAGCAGATGGCTTACGAATCAATCGACGGCAACAAGTACGAGAAAGAGCTCCTAGACCTCGCCCGCAAACACACCACGGGTGTTGGTGAAGGTAAACTGTCGAAGGACGAGGTGGCAGATTTATTCCGCTCCGCTGCAGACGGGCGTGGCGTGACCGATATCGAAAAGGCCACATTGGCCTATATCAGGCAGAGCTTCCCGTTCACCGATGCGGCGGCACGGGATTTTGATGAAGCCTACGCGAAGCTTTGATAGCGCGGCGACCGAGACTAAGGTTTGACCGAATGCGGGTCGAGACCGCCGAGTTTGATGGAGACATCGTCTTGATCATTCAATCGCTCTGCCGTGGCCTGCGCGGACCCCGGAAGCTCCCATTGCTCGCCTTACTTCTGGTCCTGTTGCCGGCGACTATCCTTGCCGATGCGACGCCGGTGGCCAATAAGGATGCGGCCGAGGATGCGGGGTCGATCACGACCAGCGACCCGGTGGTTCCGATCGATGAGCTCGAGCTGCTGCTGCTCCCGCTGAGCAAAGACCAGCTCGTAGCAGAGGCTAGCGCTTGGCAGCAGCTAGTACAGCAAAAGGCGGAGCAGATCGCGCGCGCGGAGATCGCCGTTAAGCGCCAGAATCGCGAGATCAAGTTGACAAAGGAGCTCGAGCAGAAGGCAGGTCAGGCGCAAAAGGAAGTCGAGAAGGTTAAGGAAGAGGCCGAGAAAGCAGCCCAGGCTGGCGACGTTGAGGCCGCTGAAAAGATCGCCGAGTCCGCGCGAAAGGCCGGCGAGTCCATGCGCAAGCTGCAACAGACCGCAGACGAGGCGGCACAGTCTGCCGACAGCCTCGAGATCCAGGAGGAGCTGACGGCGACCGGCGACGCCGCGAACAAGGCCAGCGAGGCCGTCGAGCACGCCGAGGCAGTCGTCGCCGACATCGAGCATCACCGCGGGTCGGAACTGCGCGATGCGGCCGAGAAGGCGAAGGCCGCCGCCGACGAGGCGGTGCAGGCCAGTGATTCAGTCGTGGAACAGGCCACGGAGGCGGCCTCGGTGGCGGCCGAATCGCTGTCAACCGAGGCGATCGCCGAGACTGCCGCGATCGCTGAACAGGCCAAGGAGGAGAAGCAAGAGCAGAAGGTCAATCTGCTTGAGGCCGTCACGGAGCTGCGCGAGGAGCGCCGCCAACTCATCGACCGCTTCGACTTGGTCTTGGATGCGTTAAGCGCCAAGACCGCGGAAAGCGACGAAAAGACCCTAGGGTTGATCACCGACTATCGCCTCTATATCGACGAGATCCAGGGGGTGAAGGTGGACGTCGCTGACGCCACTTCGGCGTGGATCTCTATCAAGGGCTGGCTGACATCACCCTCGGGGGGCATCAAGCTGGCCTGGCACCTGGCAAGCTTCATTGGCATCCTGATCCTCGCTTGGGTCATCTCACGCATCCTTGGCGCTGGCATGCACGAGGCGCTCAAGCGTGTGCCCGGCACCTCACGGTTGCTGGAGGACTTTCTCGTTCGCTCCATTCACTGGATCGTGATGGCCGTCGGCATCATCATGGCGTTAGCGGCGATGGATGTCAGCGTCGGGCCCTTGTTGGCCGTTGTCGGCGCGACTGGCTTCGTTGTCGCCTTCGCGCTGCAAGACTCGCTGAGCAACTTTGCCAGCGGCCTGATGATCCTGTTTTTCAAGCCTTTCGACGTCGGCGACGTGGTTGAGGCTGGCGGAGTGTCCGGGGTGGTTCAGTCGATGAGCCTGGTCTCGACCACCATCCAGACGTTCGACAACAAGCGAATGGTGGTGCCGAACAACCGGATCTGGAACGACGTCATCACTAACGTGACCGGAGTCACCGAGCGCCGCGTCGACATGGTGTTCGGGATTGGGTACGACGACGATATGGACCGGGCGCAGCGCATTCTCGAGGAGGTGATTGCGTCCCACCCGAAGGTGCTCGAGGACCCCGCGCCGACGATTCGAATGCATGAGCTCGCCGATTCGTCGGTCAACTTCATCGTCCGTCCTTGGGCCAAGACCGGCGATTACTGGGACCTTTACTGGGATGTGCACCGCGAGGTGAAGCGCCGCTTCGACGCAGAGGGCATCGGCATCCCGTTCCCACAGCGTGACGTGCACCTGTACCTCGGCGATCTGGCGACGCGGGAGGCCCTTGCCCGGTCCGGCTGAATCAGATCCAGGGCATGTCCGGTCTTGTCGACATAGACACAGCCTTTCTCGACGATCTCGCGCAGGGTCTGAACGCTGATCGGCAGCGGCGGCAGTTGGGTCGCCACGGCGGGGTTCCTGGTCAGTCGATCGCCGCCCTATTCTCGATCACGACCGTGCAGGATGCCACCGGATTGCCACGGCGTCAGGCAGCAAACTCCGGCCCATCCTGCCCGCGCGGCGCCAACTCAACGCGGGCCTGCGACAGCGGGCGCAGTTGCGCTCTCCCCGCTGACGCCCGCGGCGTCTTGGTCACTGCTGCGCCGTGCCAATCCCCCGCCACCGGCCACCAGCCGCTGGCGGAGCGCGCCCCGCCTTCAGCGTCGGCCCCGCCGCTGCTGCCAGCCGGCCAACCACACCATTAGCCCCGCCAGTACGCCCAGCGCCGGAAGGCTCAGAGTGGGGATCGGCACCGGTGCACCGGACCAGGTAATGTCGATAAACAGGTCGGGGTTGAACGATGCCTTGAAGCGCACTTTTTGGGCAACGGTGCTGCTGACCTCAAAGCGCGCATCTCCCTGCGCATCGGTGGGGGTTGGACTCGTGGTGATGGTGACGGCGCCGCCATCCTCGGAGGCCGACTCAACGCTCAGACTCACGCTGATGCCGGACAGCGGGTTGCCTGCGCCATCGCGGACCGTGACGGTGATTGTGGTCCCCTGACCGGTGGTCACGACAGCGGCTTGGGTGTCGATGCTCGACTTGGCTTGGGAGCTGTTGGCCGTAAAGGTCGCGGAGACGGTCTTGGCGGCCTGCACGTTGTCGAGGGTGCAGCTGGTGCCGCTCTGTCCGGCGCAGGCATCGCCCCAGCTGTCGAAGCTGTAGCCGGTATTGGGGGAGGCGTTGCAGGTCGTGCTGGCGCCGTAGTCGACCGGGTTGGGTGAGCAGCTGAGGCTGCCGCCGGCGCTGGGGTTGGCGGTCTCGGTGATGCTGTAGCTGTTGAGGCTGAAGTTGGCGGTGACGGTGGCGTCGGCGGTGACGTTGTCGAGGGTGCAGCTGGTGCCGCCCTGTCCGGCGCAGGCATCGCCCCAGCTGTCGAAGCTGTAGCCGGTATTGGGGGAGGCGTTGCAGGTCGTGCTGGCGCCGTAGTCGACCGGGTTGGGTGAGCAGCTGAGGCTGCCGCCGGCGCTGGGGTTGGCGGTCTCGGTGATGCTGTAGCTGTTGAGCGTCACCACCAGGCGCACTTCACCGTCCGTCGCGGTGTCGAGGCCGGCCGAATAGCCGGCGGGGAGCGTGCCGATGCTGAGCGTGTTGTCGCTCAGGCTGCCGGTGTAGGTGATCAGGGTATAGGTGCCGGCGCCAAAGCCGCTGAGGGCGCTGACGTTGAGGGTACCGTCGAGGGTGAGATCGCCGGTGATGTCAATCAGATCGCTATCCGTGCCGGCAGTTCCGGCTGGATCGCCGAGCTCAAAGTCGAGCACGGAACCGTTGTTGAGCGTGAGCGAGCCGAGTCTCAAGGTGCCGGCGGATTCGCCGGGGGCGACGCGACCGTCGTTGGCGGAGACATCGCCATCAACCTGACCGCTGCCACCAAGCGTACTGTTCGCGTTCAAGGTTAGGTTGCCGGTAAAGGTACCCGAGAGGTTGACCCGACTTTGACGGTTTCTGGGCACATTTTCGGGTCTGGCCCAGCAGTGGTGCGGGTTTGCGGCCGTTCAGGCCGCGAAATCCTAGTCACATGGACTGTTGAGTTTTGCCGCGTGTTATGGCTATCGTGCTGGTCATGTATCTTCGCGAAAGCAAACAGAAGCGAGCCGATGGCCGCGTGGTCACCTACCTGCAGTTGGCCGAGAACGTCTGGAATCCCGACAAGGGCCGTTCACAAGCCCGCATCTTCTACAACTGCGGTCGGGGCGATGATCCGCAGGCGGTAGAGCGGCTGCGCCGGCTGGCGCGCAGCATCCTGCGCCGGTACGCACCCGAGGAGATCGTTGCCGAAGCTCCCGAGTGGTCCTTGATTTGCGCGTGGCCCTATGGGGATGTCTACGTGCTGGAGGCGCTCTGGAATCGGTTTGGGATCGATACGGTCATCCGCGAGCAGGTCGCCAAGCGGCGCTTCGGCTTCGACATGGAGCGGGCTCTGTTCGCCATGGTGGCCAACCGCGCCTGCGCTCCGGCCTCGAAGCTCTACTGCCACGAGCAGTGGCTCAAGGAAGACACCTACATCCCGGGTTCCCGAGGTCTGGAGCTCCATCAGCTCTATCGGGCGATGGACTTCCTGGAGGCGAACAAGGAGGCGATCGAGCAGGCGGTCTACTTCCAGGTCGCCGATCTGCTCAACCTCGACGTGGACCTCGTCTTCTACGACACCACCTCGTTGCACTTCGAGACCGACGAGGAGGACGGGGATGGTCCCGTGCAGGGCAGTGCCGCGGCCGGAGCCAAGGACTACGCCGCCGCGCGTAAGCGCGGTCACAGCAAGAACGGGCGCAAGGACGCCCCGCAGCTCGTCGTCGGCTTGGCCGTCACCCGGGACGGCTTTCCGGTGCGCCACTGGGTGTTCCCGGGCAACACGGTGGACGTGACCACGGTGTCGCGGGTTAAGGAGGACCTCAAGGGCTGGCAGCTCAGTCGCTGCCTGTTCGTGGGCGATGCCGGGATGGTCTCCCAGGCCAACCTCGAGACCCTCTCCCGGGGCGGAGGCAAGTACCTGTTGGCGATGCCGATGAAGCGCGGGGACGAGGTGACCGAGGCGGTGCTCGCGCGTCCCGGGCGCTACCGCAAGGTGGCCGAGAACCTCGAGGTCAAGGAGGTCGTGGTCGGTGACGGGGAACGGCGCCGGCGCTACGCGGTGTGCTTCAACCCCCAGGAGGCTCGGCGCCAGCGAGCGCATCGCGCGCGCCTGCTCACCGAGCTCGAAGCCGAGTTGGCGAGCCTCGCCGAGCAGAGCGACGGCGACAGCAAGCGCGCGTGCGCGCTGCGCACCAGTGCCCGCTACGGTCGCTTCCTGAAGGAGACCCGACAGCGGCTAGCGATCGACCGCAAGGCGCTCAAGGAGTTGGAGCGCTTCGATGGCAAGTTCGTGGTGCACAGCAACGACGACACCCTCACCGCCGAGGACATGGCGCTCGGCTACAAGCAGCAGCAGCGCGTGGAGGAGGCGTGGCGCACGATGAAGAGCGGGCTGAAGATGCGCCCGGTCTATCACTGGGCACCCCACCGCATCCATGCCCACATCGCCATCACCGTCCTGTCGCTGCTGCTAGAGCGGGCCATCGAGCACGCCGCCCAGGACACCTGGCGCAATATCCGCGACGACCTCAAAACCATCCAGCTGGCGCAATTGTCGAGCCCCAACGGCACGATCTGGCAGGTGACCGAGCCGCGCCTTGAAGCTTCCAAGCGATTGAAAAAAATGAAGCTCCAGCCGCCAAAGCCGATGCTTGGCCTAGCCTGAACCCCCTCGCCATCCTAGATACACGCCCTAGTTCGGCGCCCAGCTCAACACCCCGCCGCGTCTGCCTCTCCAGCGGGCGTGTTACTTTGTGCTGTCAAAGTCGGGTGGATTTGAGCCCAAGTTTTGAGCCTAAGTTATCAATGCTCGGTAAGCTCACCCTGAAGTCGATCCTTCGGCTAACCGCCGTCGGGCTTGTGCTGGCGACCCTGTGCGCGCTGCTCGCCCGCAGCTGGTGGGTTTTCGACCTGTTCAGCCATTTTCGCCTGCAGTATGCGCTCGCGGCACTGACGCTGGGGGTCGTTGCGCTGATGCTTCGGGCCTGGCCGCTCGCAGCGATGCTGCTGGCCAGTGCCCTGCTACACGGTTGGACGATCCGCGCACTTTGGCTGGCAGAGACGCCAGACAGCCCCGCTTTCGGCATGCCGCTGCGCCTGGCGGTGGCCAATGTGCGCCGCTCCAATCCGACGCCGGCGGCCGCGGTCAGGTGGCTCCGCCGTGCCGATGCCGACCTGGTGCTATTGGTCGAGGCGCGGACCGACGAGTGGCCGCTAGCGCTCGCCGACATCGGCAACCTCTACCCCTATCGAGCACCCGACGGCTGGCGCTCCGGCGCCCCTGTCATCCTGTTCAGCCGCTATCCGATCCTGGCCGATCGGACTGTCACACAGCCGCTGGACCGTCGCCCTTACCTGTTGGCAAAGGTCGGACTGCCGGCCCAGCAGGTGGCAGTCGCTGGTGTCCACCCGCCATCGCCGTCGCCGAAAGATGCCACCGACAGCCGGCGTCGCAACCTGGAGCTCGACCATATCGCGAGCACCATCGAGGACGCCCAGCGTCCGTTGCTGGTGGCCGGAGACTTCAATACGACCCCTTGGTCGCCGCATTTTCGCGACCTGATACAGGCCACCGGCCTACGCCTGGCCGCAGCAGGACAGGGCTACATCGCGACCTGGCCGCGCTCCTTGTGGCCGGCGCGCATTCCAATCGATCACGTACTCGTCCGGGGGCCGGTCGTCGTGACGAATCTCAGGCGGGGGCCGGCGATCGGCTCCGATCATTTTCCTCTGGTGGTCGACCTTCGGATAGCGGATCGCTAAGGCATGTCGCCAGACGACGGTTGAATTCGCGGCTCGCTTTCCTCAGGCTCGTCATGGTTAGGAACTTGCAGGCTTAACCTCACATTTTCGCAACCCCTGATAGAGGTGCAACGATGACGCTAGACGCCCTACGCCAAACCGCTGAAGCCATGGTCAAGCCCGGTGAGGGCATCCTGGCCATGGATGAAAGCACGCCCACCATCGGCAAGCGGCTGAAGGCGGTTGGTGTTGAGAACACCGAGGACAACCGGATTGCCTACCGCACCATCCTGCTCGGTACGCCAGGACTCGGCGAGTACATCAGTGGCGCGATTCTCTATGACGAGACCATCCGCCAGTCGACGACCGACGGGGAGCCCTTTCCGGAACTGATGAAGCGCCAAGGCATCATGCCGGGGATCAAGGTCGACACTGGCGCCAAAGAGCTCGCGCTGAACGCCGGCGAGAAGGTGACCGAAGGCCTCGACGGGCTGCGCGAGCGCTTGGAGGAGTACGTTGGCCTCGGCGCAAGGTTCTGTAAATGGCGCGCGGTGATCACCATCGACGAGGAGAAACCGAGCCGCGCCTGCATCGAGGCCAATGCCCATGCGCTGGCGCGTTATGCCGCCTTGTGCCAGGAGGCAGGCCTGGTGCCGATCGTCGAGCCCGAGGTGCTGATCAATGGCGCCCACACGATCGAGACCAGCTACGAGGTCACCGTCGAGACTCAGCGCCAGGTGTTCGAGCAGCTCTACCGGCAAGGCGTCCAGCTCGAAGGCATGATCTTGAAGCCGAGCATGGTGATCTCCGGGACCGAGTGTCCGCAGCGCTCCGGTGTCGATCAGGTCGCCGAAGAGACCTTGCGCTGTCTGCAGCAGACGGTGCCGGCTGCAGTGCCCGGCATCGCCTTCCTCTCCGGCGGACAGGACGACCAGCAAGCGACCCAGCATCTCAATGCCATGAATCAGATGGCGACCAAGCTGTCGCTGCCTTGGCGCCTGACCTTCTCCTATGCGCGCGCGCTGCAAAATCAGGTGCTCGAGACCTGGCGCGGCGATGCCTCGAAGGCCGAGCAGGCCAGTGAGGCTCTGCTACAGCGGGCCAAGCTCAATGCGCTCGCGAGCGTCGGCGAGTACGCGCCGGAGATGGAA
>NZ_JBUDPI010000133.1:0-9106 GCF_054919635.1 Halochromatium sp.
GGGTGGTTGCGTGCCTGCACCGACTCCGGCGCGTCAGCGGGCAGATTGGTCAGCACCACCCGCACCGGATCAAGTACCGCCATCGCCCGCGGAGCCGTCGCATCGAGCTCATCGCGGATCGCGCTTTCCAAGATGCCCATCTCGACCAGGTTATCGGCCTTGGTCACCCCAATGCGCTCGCAGAAGCCGCGCAGCGCACCAGGCGTGAAGCCGCGCCGCCGCAGCCCAGCGATGGTCGGCATGCGCGGATCATCCCAGCCATCAACGATCTGCTCGGAGACCAGCTGCGTCAGCAACCGCTTGCTCATCACCGTGTACTCAAGGTTGAGTCGGCTGAACTCGATCTGCCGCGGCCGGCAGGGCACCGAGACATTGGCGACACACCAATCATAGAGCGGGCGGTGATCCTCGAACTCGAGCGTGCACAGCGAATGGGTAATCCCCTCCAGCGCATCCGAGATCGGATGCGTGTAGTCATAGGTCGGATACAGACACCATTCGCTGCCGGTCTGATGATGAATCACACCGTGACGAATTCGATACAGCACTGGATCGCGCAGGTTGATGTTCGGCGACGCCATATCGATCTTCGCGCGCAGGGTGCGCGCACCATCGGCAAACTCGCCGGCTCGCATACGGCGGAACAGATCCAGATTCTCGTCGATCGACCGACTGCGATAAGGACTGTCGCGGCCCGGCTCGGTCAAGGTCCCGCGATAGGCGCGCGTCTCCTCGGCGGTGAGATCGCAGACATAGGCCAAGCCCTTCTCGATCAGCTCGACTGCAAACCCGTAAAGCTGCTCGAAGTAATCCGAGGCAAAGCGCACCTGCCCGCCCCAGTCGAAGCCGAGCCAACGCACATCGTTCTTGATGGCCTCGACGAACTCAGGGCTCTCCTTGCCCGGATTGGTATCGTCGAAGCGCAGATTGCAGACCCCTCCCAAGTCCTCGGCAAGACCAAAGTTGAGCACGATCGATTTCGCATGGCCGATATGCAGATAGCCGTTCGGCTCCGGTGGAAACCGGGTGAACAGGCGCTCATGCTTACCACTCGCGAGATCCTCCTCGACGATCTGGCGGATAAAATGGGTACGGGTTGGCGTCGAAACAGGATCAGGCATCGTTGAAAGCACCAAGGCCCAAACAGCCGGCAAGCCAGCCGCAGGCGAAAAATGAGCAGCATACTGTCTTGCCGCGGTGGATTGAACCCTGCATTTGCCAGCGCAAGCCAGGACTACTACTCTGTCGACGCTCGGCGCAGCCTTGGCGGCATGCCGAATGCTCAAGACAGCAACCTGCAACGTCGACAACGCCGTCGGCGCTGCCATTGCCAGCACCCTTGGCACCGCCATTAATCGCATTGGCCGAGACCAGCTCGCTCGTTTACCACTTACGGAGCCAGATCATGCAGAGAGCCTCTTCCCTCATCGCCGGCGCTATCGCTGGGACCTTCGCGACCAGCATAAGCTTCGCCCAGGATGCCCAGCCGGCCCCAACAACACCGGCGGATGCCTTTATCCAGCAGCTCGACACCGACGGTGACGGCAAAGTCAGCCTAGACGAGGCACGCGCGCCGCAGAAGGTACGCTTTAGCGAGACCGATACCGACGGCGACGGATTTGTCAGCGTCGAGGAGGCAAGCACCGCGTTCAGCAATCAGGTACCGGCCGAGATGCTGGAGGCCATGAAAGAGCGCGGAATGCCCAATCCAGGCGAGACCTTCGTCAAGAATCTTGATCAAGATGGTGATGGCAAGATCAGCCCGGAAGAGTTCGAGCAGCCGACGGTTGAGTCGTTCGAGCGCATGGACACGGACGGCGATGGCTTTGCAACCAAGGAGGAGGCCAGCGTGTTCTTCGACGACATGCAGCGCCAGATGCAGGAGCAGATGCAGAAGATGCAGCAGATGCAGCAACAGCAACAAGGCGACGCAGCTCCTCAACAGTAAGCCCACATCCTCTCGTCGCCACGGAAGGTCTTCGCCATGGAAGGCAATACCAGCAGCCCGAGCAAGCCATCAGCGCCCAGGCCACAAGCCATCGAGCCAAGCCCCACAAGCGCTCAGGCGTTCAGGTCTCCGCGCTGGGACCGGCCTCGGTTGCAACATCAGCCCGCAGATCGAGATCGAACAGCACATCACTGCCCATCGGATAGCGCTGGTGCGCGGGCCTTAACGCATCAGCGAGCCTTGCCCTTGCCGGCAGCGCCACGCCTCGCCGCCCCTCGCCAATGATCAGCGGCGCAACCGTAATCTGAAGCCGATCCAGCAGCCCTTGCTGCAGGCAGCGCGACACCGTGACTCCTCCACCCTCGATGAACAGCCTGCGCAGGCCCCGTGCCCGGAGCACACCGATCATCGCTGCGATGAAGTCGTGATTGTCAGACGGGCCGCCGAGGTTCGGCATCTCGATGATCTCGGCCTGGCCATAAGCGCGATAATCGCCACGCCCTTTCCAACGGCCAATCAAGGTCGGTGCCTTGCCATCGGTAAAGAGCCGGCGCTCGGCGGTTAAGCGCCCATCCGGGTCAAGGACCACTCGCACTGGGTTTGGACCAGGCACCCGTCGCGTCGTCAATCTTGGGTCATCAAGCGCAACCGTGCCCGCGCCTACGATCACTGCATCAGCAAGCGCTCGCATCCGGTGCAGGTGGTTGAGGTTTTCCGGCCCAGTGACAAAACAGGCATCACCCTGGCAAGTAGCGATATAGCCATCCAGGCTCTGTCCGAGATGGGCGACGACCCAGCCTCGCTCCCGAGCCCCCTCGACGGGGAGAAAGGGCAGATAGAGCGACCAGAGGTCCGGCGATTCCTCAAGTGCCGATTTGGATGCCGGTACCTGCCAGCACCACCGCCCCGCTGCATCGCGTACCAAACCATGGGCCTTGGCAACCGCGACATCACCGCTAGCAGCGGCAAGCAACGCCTGCCAAGGCTCTTGGCGTTTCTCTGGCGACCCAGGCTCGGGCAGCGGAGCGCTCATGCCGATTGTCCGCCCAGCCCCTGTCGGTCAAGCCCCTGTCCGTCCAACCCGGCCGACAGGCTCAGCGGCTCACACCGATCCGCGCCAGGCGCCAGCATCGGACACGGGGTTCAGGCGCAGGGCTGACAGGGCCGTCACCAGCCCCCGAGCCAACAGCCCCCGGCGAACAGCCCAAGCGGCTGAGGCCGCTACTTGCGGGGCTGCGCCCGGCGCAGGGCCAGTACCTGGTCGCTGCTGGCTCGCGATGGGGCTAGGCGATCTGGACCAATTCGAGCTCAAAGGTGAGATCACGACCAGCCAAGGGATGATTGCCGTCAACCGTCACCTCCTCATCATTGAAGTCAGCGACCGTAAACCGAAGCGTCTCGCCTTCCGGTCCCTGGGCCTGCAACAGCATACCCTCGGCCAGCTCGATCTCAGGCGGGATCGCGGTGCGAGGAACCGACTGCACCATGGCCTCATTACGCTCGCCATAGGCATCTTCGGACGCGAGGGTGATGGTCTTGTTCTCGCCAGGGGACATGCCGACGACGGCCTCTTCAAAACCGCTGATCATCTGGCCTTGGCCGAGCGTGAACTCAAGTGGCTCCTGGCCACGCGACGAATCGAACTGGGTCCCGTCAGTCAGGGTACCGGTGTAGTGGACCTTGACGGTGTCGCCGCTCTTTGCCTCGGTCATTGGGGAATTAGCCATAGAAATACTCGCGCTAGGATCTTGCTGTGGATTCAACGGAGAGGAGCATGCCAGCGCGGACGTGCCCCAGCGTATTCCGCTCACCTTAGACGAGCCTGACGTCGAGCGCAAACCGGGCTCGGTTGCCGCAGATAGGCCCTTAACCTCCTGCCGGCCGCGATAACAACAGCCGGATCAGCTCGACTGGCGCCAGCACTCGCGACGGCGGCGCGGCGCCAAAGCAGACCTGGATTAGGGTGTCGACCAACCGCTGCCCGTCGGCACCACGACCAAAGAGCCGATTGAAGACCCAGGGATTGAAGGCGTGGCGCTGCGCCAGCGCCATGAGCAGGAACAGCGAGCCGAAGCGCTGCTTCAAGCTGCGCGAATAGCCAGCCAATGCGGATGCCGGCAGCGGCCCAACGGTGGGACCGCGACGCAGCGCCATGAGGATCGAGTCGGCGGCGCGCTCCGCGGACTCGAGCGCGTAGTCGATACCCTCACCGGTGAAGGGATTGACCAGGCCAGCGGCCTCACCGACCGCGAGCAGTCCATCAGCCCGCGTCGGCGCACGCAAGAAATCACTGCGAATCGGATAGCCAGCGACTGGGCCGGCGTCGACAGCAGGCCCGCTCAAGGGCGCTAGGATCGGATGCTCTCGCAGCAGCTTTGGCAACAACGCGGTGGCCGAGATACCGGCCCCGCCACTGTACCAATAGCCCAGATTCGCGCTGTTCTGACCGGTTGGGAAGAGCCAGGCATAACCGGGCAACGGAAGATGATCGAAGAAGAAGCGCAGATCAGGCCCCGGAGGCGGCAG
This sequence comes from Halochromatium sp., assembly GCF_054919635.1. NCBI lineage: Bacteria > Pseudomonadati > Pseudomonadota > Gammaproteobacteria > Chromatiales > Chromatiaceae > Halochromatium > Halochromatium sp. The sequence goes on from NZ_JBUDPI010000133.1 coordinate 4,475, forward strand.
CTGCGCCAGATAGCAGCGCGCCGCAACGCTGTGCACTGACCCCCTCGGCGCCAGCGCCGTGCGCTTGATCAGCGACAACGCTGCTCCTGTCGCGATCACGACCAGCCGCGCCGGCAGCCTCTCGCCCTCGAGCTCGACCCCACCGCCGGCGGCCAGTGCCCGCACATGGCCAACCCGGAAGCGGGCGCCGGCGGCCAATGCGTGCTGCTGCAGCAGCAGATCGAAACGTCGGCGCGGCAGCACCAGGGTGCGGTTCGGCATCGCGCCGGCACCGGTGATCGCCGTCTGCGCCTCGGCGCCAGCCGGTGCCCGGAACCGAATCCGCGTCGCTTGATGGGACTCGCCCGCAACCTGCTCCAACAGCCCGAGACGCGCCAGATAATGCTGCGCCCGAGGGCTCAGGCAATCGCCGCAGACCTTGTCTCGCGGAAACGCCGATTTATCGATCAGAAGCGTCCGGATGCCAGCGCTCGCCAGATGATAGGCAGTCGCACTCCCCCCGGGACCTGCCCCGACCACGATCACCTCATTGTCCCAGGCTGTCGTCATCGTAGTCCGCTCATTCCTCGGTCATCTGCGACAGATGGTGGCTAATTGCACTCCGATCCTAGGTTTAGGCTTGCAGCCTCTGCTGCAACTGCCGTAACGTCCGAGCGTGAATCGCCAAAAACCCACTGATAGATCATGGATAGCACCGGTCACGAAGATTTGAGCAACGAGGAATCGATCCCGGCGCAGGTATTCTCAACGACTGCCGAGGGGCAGCTCGTCTCGGCACTGATGGCCTGCACCTGTGACCTGGTGCTGATCATCGATGCAGAGCAGCGCAGCCTGCTCGCCTGCAACGATCGGGCAACCAAGCGGCTCGGGCTCCCTTCCGATGACCCAGCTGCCAACCAAGTCAGTGCTTGGCTCCTAGAGCCTGAGGCCGACGTCCTTTCGCATCTCGACGCCAGCCGATCGCCCGGCCCTCCTGATGAGATCAACGTGCGTTGCCGCAACGCGATGGGCGCAGTGATCGACCTGCGTCTTCGACTGATGTCGTTGACGCTCGATGGTCGTCAGCTCCTGCTGCTGATGGGTGAAGATCAGACCGAGCGGAACCGAGCCCAGGCGGCACTCGTCCAGCGAGAAGCCCATTTCCGTAGCCTAGTCGAGTCTATCGAGACGGGCTACATCTTCTACCGGCAGCTCCCGGATCGCTCGTTCGCCTATATCAGCCCGACCATCGAGCAGGTGCTCGGTTACTCAACCAACGCATTCGCGGGTATTCGCCAGGAGGCAATGACCGATAATCCGCTCAACCAGGCAGCCGAAGAGGCCACCATCGCCGCCCTAGCCGGCGCCCGCCAGCCGCCATTCGAGGTCGAGATGAAGCACCGGTCTGGGGCCTTGCGACGGCTGCGGATCAGTGAATATCCAGTATTCGATGTCAGTGGCCAGGTCACCGCGCTGCAAGGGATTGCTCAGGATGTGACCGAGGCTTGGCGCAACCGATTGCTGCTCGACGCGCGCAATCAGGTCCTGGAGCAGCTCACCCAAGACCAACCGCTAGAACAGGCCATGGAGACGTTGACGCGCGGCATCGAATCACTTGAGCCCGGCATGTACTGCTCCGTGCTGCGGTTTGATGCACAGGAGCGCCGGCTCTTCGGACTCGCCGTCTCGAGCTTGCCGAGCTTCTACTCGGAGGCCATCGAAGGCATTCAGGTCCATGCCGAGCTAGGCTCATGCGGGGCGGCAGCCTGCACCGGCAAGCGTGTGATCGTCGCCGACGTCCTGACACACCCGTATTCGGCGCCGTTCCGTAATCTGATGGCGCAAACGCGACTACGCGCCTGCTGGTCGGAGCCAATCATTGGTAACCGAGGAGAGGTCTTAGGGACCCTCGCGATGTATTTCGACGAGATGCGCGAGCCGAGCGAGAGCGAGCTGTCCGTGATCGCCTCGGCGGCTGACCTTGCCGCGGTCGCGATTCAACATCGACGCGACGCCGAAGCCCTTGCATTTGCTGAGGAACGCTCGCGGCTGCTACTCGAGTCCAGCATCGAGGGTATCTTCGGACTCGACCTTGAAGGACGCATCAGCTTCACCAATCCCGCCGCAGCAGCGATGCTCGGCTATCCGGCCGCTGAGCTCTTGGGTGAGACACCGCATGGGCTGTTGCGCCACGCGCGCGACGACGGCACAGCATTCGAAGAGCAAGCCTGCCCACTCCATGCAGCTGCGACGCGGGGGATCGGTCGGCATGGCTCGCACACCTTGCTGCGTCGACAGGATGGCAGCCAGCTTCCCATCGAGTATCAGGCAGCGCCAATCCGTCATGGTGGCCAGGCCGATGGCGCCGTGGTCAGCTTTCATGACATCAGCGAGCGCCTCGAGCATGAGCGCCAAATCGCCTACCTCGCCTTCCATGACGCCTTAACCGGTCTAGCCAACCGGCGCCTGGTCAGTGACCAATTAGCGCGCGCCCTCTCGCTCTACCGCCGCGGCATCGAGCACTTCGCGCTGCACCTGATGGACCTCGACGCATTTAAAGAGGTCAATGATCGGCACGGCCATCCCACAGGCGATCGTCTGCTCTGCGCCATCGCCGATCGCGTCAAGGGGATGCTGCGCGAAAGCGATGTCTTCGCCCGACTTGGCGGCGACGAGTTCGCGGTCATTCAGATCGGCATCCAAGAGGCTAGCGACGCCGAGCGCCTTGCTACGCGGATTCTCGAGGCCATGGGTCGCGAGTTCGAGCTTGGCGCCCTCAGCGTGCGCTCGGGCAGTAGCATCGGGATCACGCTGCCCGATCCAGGGCTCGAGGATGCCGCAGAGCTGACGAAGCGGGCCGACGCCGCACTCTATCAAGCGAAGGACGCAGGGCGCGGCGTCTTTATCCTCTTCAATCCAGATTGACCTGCTTGCCAGGAGTCACAGAGGAGTAACGGGAATCTCAGCCCGCGCTCTCCAGCCTCTATAACAACAGGCACCGCTGGGTCCTATTAGGCACTTGCCAGCTCGAGATATGCTGGCAATCGCGCGCACGCCAACTACGCTTCATTAAAGAGTGGGAGCGCCCTGCGCTTTTTCCCGAGCAAGCGCCTGTGGACCCTCTGCGCGTTGTATGCCGAGACGCCCTGCTTGACGCGCAGATCGCGGCGATGCGGCAAGCGTTTAAAGCACAAGAGTCCGAAATCCTTGACCTCATCGATCGTCAGCAGCAACGCAGCGCACACTCGCTGCAGGACCGCGCATCAATGGCATCGGTACGCCGCGCCGATGCACCCAATAGCCACATGGCGGAGGACAGAACATGAGCGCAACCGCCGATGAGGACACCGGCCTAGCTTTCGAGGTTCAGGCTAACGCCGATGGAGCAACCAAGCCATGGACGCTTAGGCTCTATGTCGCTGGCCAAACGCCGAAGTCACTGGCTGCCTTCGAAAATCTCAGAACCATGTGCGAGGCCCATCTGCGCGGTCAATATCAGATCGAGGTCATTGATCTGCTCGAAAAGCCACAATTGGCACAGGGCGACCAGATCCTGGCGATCCCAACGGTCGTGCGTCGGTTACCATTACCGATCCGCAAGATCATCGGTGATCTCTCCGACACCGAGCGCGCCATCATCGGCCTCGATCTGCGCCAGTCAAGCGGAGCAACGAACAGCTAGCCCTGCACTGTCTCGAGCCCTGCCCAGCAGACGCAACCCGTATCTGAGCCTGCAGCCTCCAGCCAGATGTGGGCAGATTCAATGCCATGACCGCCAACTCTTCTTTAGCCCCCACCTCAAGCAACAGCGCGAGCGCGGAGATTGAACAGCTGCAGCAGCGCTTGGACGAGGCCGAGGCGGTGCTCGATGCCATTCGCGCCGGCGAGATCGACGCCCTGCTCGTCACTGACCAGCGCGGCGGGCGTGTGCTCGAGCTGCAAGGTGCCGAGCACGACTATCGCCTGTTGGTGGAAGAGATGGGCGAAGGCGCGATGACACTGACCGCCAGTGGTCATATCTACTTTGCCAATCCGCGCATGGCGACGATGCTCGGCCTGCCACGCGAGAGACTGATCGGCACCCCCTTGGCCGAGCATCTCGCCGAGGTCGACCGCGCGAGCTATCAGGCCTGGCTGGACACCGTATCACCACGTCCACAGCAGCGCCTTGAGCTACGGCTCATCAGCCAGAACGGAGCTGTCATTCCCTGTCAGGCCTCACTGACCGAGCTGCCACCGGAGCAGAAGCAGGGTGCCTTTTGTGTCGTTGTCACCGATCTGAGCGCGCAGAAGCATGCCGAAGAGGCGGTGCGCCAGAGTGAGCAACGCCTCCAGTCGATCGTTGAGCATTTGCCCATCGGGGTCTGGTTCTTGGATCACTTGGGCGAGATCACCTACGGCAACCCGGCCGCGCATCAGATCTGGAGCGGCGCCGAGCAGATGGGGCTCGATCATTTCAAAGACTGCAGGGCCTGCTTTAACAAGCTAGAAGAGGGCGTCGTTCCCCCAGACTGCGTCGCATCGCGCGCCATCCTCAACGGCGAGACGACACTCAACAGAGAGCTCGTGATCGCGTGCCGAGACGGCACCCGCAAGATCATCCTCAGCTCGGCGGTCCCCATCCGGAACAGCGACGATGCTATCGTCGGTGCT
>NZ_JBUDPI010000134.1:0-9084 GCF_054919635.1 Halochromatium sp.
AGGTCGCGTTCGCGGTGATCGCAACGACGGTGGTGCTGCTTGCGGTGATTACCCCGCTGGCCTTCCTCACAGGCGATTCGGGACGGCTGTTCAGCGAGTTCGCGGCTGGGCTCGGCGGCGCGCTCGGTCTCTCGAGCTTGATCGCGCTGACCATTGGGGTCACAGTGGCCTCGAAGCTCATCGATGCCAAGCGCATTCAGGCCGACCCGCTGCGCCGGCGCGTCGGCGGTCTATTCGAGCGCTTGAGCCAAGGCTATCTGCGCCTGCTCCACGCTGTGCTCAGAGCACGCTGGCTGGTCCTGCTGTTGGCGCTGCTGCTGGTCGGTGGGACCGGCTGGCTCTATCGCGAGCTACCACGCGAGCTTTCACCCCGGGAGGATCGCGGCGCCATCTTCATTCCGGTCGCGGCGCCTGAAGGGGCGACGATCGACGACATGATCGATGTCCTAGAGCAGATCGAAGCGGTATTGCAGCCTCTGACCGACGCGGACGGTCCCGGCAAGCACGTGATCTCGCTGGTGGCGCCGCGCAGCGCCGGCCAAGGTCCGGTCAACAGCGCCATCGTGATCCTCAGGCTCAAGCACTGGAGCCAGCGTGAGCAGAGCCAGTTTGCGGTCACGCGACAATTACTCCCCAAGCTCGGCGAGATCACCGGAGCCCAGGCGTTCGCGGTCAACCCGCCCAGCCTCGGCGGCGAAGGTCTGCAGCAGCCGGTGCAGATGGCCATCACTGGCCCCAGTCTCGACGAGGCCCATCGGCTGGCGCAGGAGGTCCTAAAGGAGGCCCGCAAGCTCCCTGGCATCGCGCAGGTACGGCTCGACTTCCAGCCCACTAATCCGCAGCTGCGCATCCAGATCGACCGCGACCGCGCCGCAGCGCTCGGCATCTCGCCGGCCGAGATCGGGCGCACATTGCAGATCCTGATGGGCGGCGAGGACGTCACCGATTTCTCGATCGATGCCGAGACCTACGAGGTCATGGTGCGTGCGGGCGCCGCAGATCGCAGCTCGCCGGAGGATCTGGGCAACGTCTATGTCCGCGCCGAAGACGGCTCGCTGGTCGCCCTCTCCGGCCTGATCGAGACCGAGCTGGTCGGACGCGCCGCCGAGCGTCTGCGGGTCGATCGGCTGCCAGCAGTGACGATCAAGGGCTCGCTCGCGGGCGGTGCCGCGCTTGGCGATGTGCTGGACCAGCTCGCCGAGCGGGCCCGCCCGCTGCTGCCCAAGGATGTGCAGATCAAATGGCTCTCGGTGAGTCAGGAGTATCAGCGCTCCGGTCGCGCCTTCCAGCTCGCCTTTCTGCTGGCGCTGACCATCGTGTTCCTCGTGCTGGCGGCGCAGTTCGAGAGCTTCGTCCAACCGGTCGTGCTCCTCGCCGGGGTGCCGCTGGCGTTGTTCGGCTCCCTGCTAGCGCTGCTCATCGGGGGCGGATCGATCAACATCTACAGCCAGATCGGCTTCATCCTGGTCATCGGCATCATGGCCAAGAACGCCATCCTGCTGGTCGAATTCATCAATCAGCTGCGCGATCGCGGCGAGGATCTGCGCGCGGCGGTCGAAGGCGCGGCACGAGTGCGCTTTCGCCCCATTCTGATGACCTCGATCGCAACCTTCTTCGGCGCCCTGCCACTGGCACTCGCCTTCGGCCCCGGCGCCGAGACGCGACGCATCATCGGGCTCGCCATCCTTGGCGGCGTGCTCGCCGCAACGCTGCTGACGCTGTTCTTGGTGCCGGTGCTCTATCTGGTGATCGCCAAGCGCACCCGTGCCCGCTCGGCGCTTGCCGATGAGCTCGCCGAGCAGCATGCCAAGGCCAAGACCTAGTCGCCCGCGGCCCACTGAGGCCAGCGACGCGAGTCGTTGGGGGCGGCGCGCTCGTCTCCAGCATATCGACAGCGTCGTTGGGGAAGTGCGGGGCAGAACACCCCGCGCCGAGGTGCATTTCAACCAGTCTTGGATGGCCCCGCAGCCCTTGCGGTGATCTGCCGGGCGCGCGAGCACTTGCCATCAGCCACTCACGACAGCAACAAGCGCCCCAGTCGGCGCGGCGAGCGCACTGGCACAGTGACTGCAACACCCACCGCAACAGCCACTGCAACAACCAACCCAACCAATGGAGCCTGATGATGCGCCATCTCACCACCACGGCTTTCGCGATCATCTTCGCCGCCAGTCCCGCCACCCAGCTGGCCGCCGATACCGAGCTCCCCGATGCTGTCGAGCGGATGCCCGGCTCAGACCTCTGGATCCAGTCCCGACTGATCACGGCCTACAGCCTCAACGAGCACCTCAACCCATTCGATATCCAGGTCGAGTCCGAGAATGGCATCGTCACCCTGGAGGGCCAGGTACCGAGCGAGGTTCAACATGACCTTGCCCTGCATCTCGCGCGCGACCTCGGCTCGGTGCGTCAGGTCAAGGATAAGCTTGAGGTCTCCCCCACCCAGTCCGAGAATGAGGAAAACCCGCTCTATCGGACGATCGAGGACGCGAACATCACCACCCGCGTCCAGCTGCAACTCCTTTGGAACAGTCAGACCGGTGGGCTCGACATCGATGCCAACACCAGCAACGGCACCGTGACCCTCTCAGGCACCGCTGGTAATGCCGCCGAGCGCCGGACCGCCGAGCGGATCGCGTTGAATACCCAAGGTGTGCGCGGGGTCGAGAACCGCATCGAGATCAAGCCCAAGGCATCCCCCTCGGATCAGCCCTCAAGGCTGCTCTCGCAAGGGCTCGATCAGATCACCGACGGCTGGATCACCACCCGCGTGATCGCCTCACTGAGATTCGATAGCGCGATCAAGGACAGCGACATCGACGTCAACACCAGCGACGGCGTCGTCTCGCTCACAGGCCAGGTCCGCGATGCAAAGCAGAAAAAGCTTGCCGGGAGCAAGGCGCGCAGCATCTACGGTGTCACCAAGGTCAACAACGAGCTTGAGATTGAGGGCTCTGCTTAGCCATCTAGCCCCCTCTAGCCCCCCTCTATCCATGATTCCGCGATGAAAAACGCATCGCAGGATGAGCAGTCTGGGGACTAGAGCTGTCCTGACAGGCCTGTCTGCTCACCTTCAGCCTGGGCTCCCTTCAGCCTAGGCTGATCTTCAGTGGGCTGGCTCAGTGGGCTGGCGCCAAGGGTAGCTCAAGGGTCGCGTGGTCCTGGCCCAGAACCAGTGCGCCCTCACTATCGCGCACGACGCGCTCGACGGCTCTGAGCATCAGCTGGTAATCGGCGCGCTCGGCGGGAATCGGCAATTCAGGCGCGCCTTCGCTCATCAGATGCAGGCTCAGTCGCTGAGCATCCTGATCCTGCTTGACGCTGAGCAATGGCACTTGCGCGCAGACCCCATTGCAGCTGTTGCCGACGCCGATCAGGCGCAACAGATGCACCAAGGCGGCTTGAAAGCCCTGCTCTTCGGCCAGCACGACCGCGGCATCCTCAGCCGATCGCGCTGCGCCCTCGAGATACATCGAGACACCGGCATCCACACGACCGCCGAACGCCAATACGACCTCTGCGGCGACCTTGGCGACATCGACCGGGCGCTTCGGCCCATCGGCAAAGCGATTTGAGCGGACGGTCTGGGTCAGGTTCATCGAGAGGGCCGAGACGGCATCGAGCACCCGTTGCAGACGCTCAGCCCGACCGGGCTCTTCTCCAAGCTCAAGCCGCAGCGTTTCCGAGACCAATTCGATCACGCTCAGCGGCGAGCGCAGACTGTGCGCCTGCTCACGCGCCTGCTCAGCGAGCAGCGAACGACGCTCCAACTCGGTCAGACGCTCATGATTCGGATCAAGCGTCGCCGAGATGACATTCTCGTCTTTGGTGTTGGAGCGGGGTCTCATGGTCATCAGCTTAGCGCCTCCTCGAACAGATCAACGACCGGTGGCAACAAGCCTATCCACTTGCCAGCAGCTTGCTCTGGTCTGAGCTTGCTCTAGTCTGAGCTTGCTCTGGTCGGAATCATAAGCATACGTTGGGCCATGATGAACCTAGGCTGGGTCAACTCGCTGTCAGTCGCGTTGAGCGCATGCTGGCGACTCTTGCTGCTGCTGTCCATCCGGCCCCGTGGCGCACTGCCGCCGCCACCGCTCTCCTCGCATCTCGACGCAACGGGTGTCTGGGTGATTTGCTGCCATATCGGGTCTCTTGCACCAGTCGCGAATGGAGCAGGCGGCGACCATCGCCTGCAGGACCCGCATCGGTTATCGTCGTCATTCCGACGACCGACAGCCAGGATCGCGAGGATGAAGTCCCTGACCCTGAAGCTCCGAGGCGGTTCCAAGACGATCGCAAGTATTGCGTGGCCCCGTCAATCCAACCACCGGTTGAGCGGATCGAGTCTCCACCGAGTTGGGCTGGATCGATTTGGGCTGCATCAACGGAAGCTGAATCGACTGGGAGCCGCGCCGCTATGACCGAGCGCGCTGCAAGCACCTTGATGCGGGCTGCGCGGCTGCACGTCGTGCTCGGTACCCTGGGACGGCTGCTCTTGGTGCTCGCGGCCCTCTCTGTCCCCCCGGCACTCGCCGCCTGGAGTCAGGCGAGCCATGAGCTGGCGCTTCGGCTCGCGGTAACGGCCAGCGTCTTGGTGCTCGTGGGTTGGCCGGTCTCGCGGCTGCGCCCGCTCAACACGGGCGAAAACGACATCCAATGGAACGAAGCGCTCGCGGTGACGGGGCTGGCCTTCCTGATCGCAGCCTTGGTCATGGTCTGGCCCTTGACTGGGGCGGGCCTCAGTGGGATCGACGCGATGCTGGAAGCGACCTCCGGCATCACCACAACCGGTCTCACCGTGCTAAGAGGTCTCGACCAGACCGACCCAGCCATGCTCTTCCTGCGCGCCTGGATGCAATGGTACGGCGGTCTCGGGATCGCCGTGCTCACGGTTGCGCTCATCATGCGGCATCACGCCAGCGCCCGCCGACTGCTCGAGACCACCGGCGAGCAGCTCACCGACGCCGGCGCTCGCGGCCATGCCCGGCGTGTCTTTGCGGTCTATCTCGCACTGACCTTGATTGGGATTGCCGCGGTCTGGATGACCGGCCTGGCGCCTGTGGACGCCCTGCTCTATGCCCTCCCCGCGGTCGCAACCGGTGGCTTTGCGCCTTCCGACCAGAGTCTGGCTGGACTCCCCGCTGCCACGATCGCGACGCTCTCGCTGATCACCGTCGCCTCGGCGATCAGCCTACCGCTCTATGCCAGGCTGCCCCACCGTGGCCTGCGCTCGCTCAGGCATGAGCCAGAGCTGATCGCGCTGCTCGGCGCGATCTTGGTCACAGCGCTGCTGCTCAGTGCCATCGCATCGCTGAGCATCGGTCTGCCCTGGCCACAGGCACTGGCCCAGGGCTTTGCACTCGGCGTCTCGGCGCAGACCGACACCGGTTTCAGCACCACTGAGGTCGCCGACTTGCCTGCGACCTCGCAGGTGGTTCTGATGATCTCGATGAGCATCGGCGGCTGTACTGGATCGACCGCGGGTGGCATCAAGCTCATTCGGTTGCTGATCATCATGCGACTGGTCCAGCTTGCGCTGCGCCGTACCGCGATCGCCGAGCGCGCTGTGCTGCAAGCGCAGGTCGGCGGTGCGCGCATCGAGCCCTCAATGGTCACCGCGACACTGCAGCTCATGGCCTTCTGGGCCATGGTGCTGCTGGCCTCCTGGCTCGCCTTCCTGGCGTTTGGACAGCCACCCCTTGCGAGTCTATTCGAGGTGGTTTCTGCAACCGCAAACGCCGGCCTCTCGGTTGGGCTGACCAGCCCTGAGCTGCCCCCGGCGCTGAAGCTGGTGCTCTGCGCCGACATGCTGTTTGGCCGGGTGGAGGTGCTAGCGCTGCTCGTCGTGCTCTACCCGCCGACCTGGCTTGCACGCAAACGCAACCCTTAACCAGAGTGATAACGCCATGAGAGCCGCATTCATCGGCAGCAATTCGCTGACCTTATCGACCGCCGAGCTGTTGCTCGAGGACGGTCACCAGGTGATTATCATCGAGCGCGATCGCAACCGAATCAACGACCTATCCGAGCGCTTCGATGCCGGATTCGTGCACGGCGACGGTACCATGCCGGATGTCCTACGCGATGCCGAGCCCGAGAATACTGATGTCCTCTTCTGCCTGATGGAGAGCGATCAGACCAATATCCTGGCCGGGCTCATCGGCCGCTCACTCGGCTTCGCCCGCGTGGTGCCGCGCGTGAATGATCCGCAGTTCCAGCGGATTGCCGCGGAGCTCGGGCTTGAGGACAGTGTCATGCCCAATCGGGCGGTCGCCGCCCATCTGAAACAGCTGCTCTCGGGAGGCAAGTCGCTGGAGCTCTCCTCGGTCATCCGCGGTGACGCGGCGATCTTCAGCCTTACCGTTGAAGACGCCGAGAAGGGGCCGATCGATGAGCTCGATCTGCCAGAGCGCACCTGGGTCGTCTGCCTCTACCGCAAGGAGCAGCTCTATCTGCCGCAAGAGGTCAAGACGCTCAAGCCGGGCGACGAGGTCATCTTGATAACCAGCCACCAGCAGCTCCCGAAGCTCGAGCAGCGCTTCGAGCGCAGCGAGGCTGGTGATCAGATGAAGGCGGATTGACTGGATACGAATCCGATCCGCCTGCCGGTGAAGGACCTGTATGCGATGGCCCCCAATGGCTGCCGACTGATCGCGGCAGATGTCGAGGCGGAGATTCCGTGCGCATTGAGACCGCGGCGCGGAATCGGCTTCATAGTTGCTTAACACAACGCGTCCGGAAATGACTCACCCTGAGCCTGTCAGCCTGAGCCTGTCAGCGCTGCAACCGCAGCCAGCCAGCATCAACCCAACGACGGAGACAGCCATGAGATTCACGACAGCCACCGCACTCAGATTATCCTTGGCCACGGCACTGAGCCTATCCGCGCTCGGCCCACTCGGCCCAGTGCTTGCCCAGGACAGCGCACAGCCGGGAGCCGGCATGCGCGGTCCGATGAGCTTCACCGAGCTCGACCGCAACGATGACGGCATCGTCACCGAAGAGGAACTCAACCAGGCGCGCTCAGAGCGCCGCGCGGCCCGCTCCGAAGCCGGCGCACCGATGCGCGGAATGCCCAATGCGCCGTCGTTCAGCGACATCGACCAGAACGGCGATGGCCAGCTCACGATTGAGGAGTTTGCTGACTTTCGAGCCCAACGCATGGGCAGCGGCGCCATGAGACCAGGCTCTGGAATGGGCGCTGCCGGCATGGGCGGAGCCGGACGGGGACCTGGCATGGGACGGATGGGCGGACAGATGCCAACGTTCTCGTCCTTCGATGCCGATGGCGACGGCCTGATCAGCAAGGACGAACTCGAGAAAGGCCGGGCCGAGCGCATCAAGGAACGCTCGCAGCAGGGCTATCAGATGCGCAATCTCGCCAATGCACCCTCGTTTGAGGCCATCGATCAAGACGGCGACGGCCAGATCGACGAGCAGGAATTCCAGAGCGCTCAGATGCAGCATCGCCGGATGATGCAGCCCTAACGCCCAATGGCTGAGTCGCATGAACACGCCGAGCAGAGACCCGGTCCCGTTTGCCATTGGCAGGCGGGGCCAGGGTCGATCATCGCCGAGCACGCACAGGCGCTCACCCGCATCGATGCCATCGCGGACGACATCCTGCGCATCCGGGTTGCGCCGGCTGGTCGGCTTGCGCCAAGTCACAGCTGGCAGGGGCGTCCAGCGCCCGTCGACGGCCGAATCGCCGTCGAGGAGCAAGCGCCCGTCTTGCGCCTCGACACCGGCGCCATGCAGGCTGCGCTCGATCTCGAGACAGGGTCTGTTACGCTGACCGACGCCAACGGCGAGCCCTATGCGAGTGACCTGAGCCCAGTGCACTGGCGTCGGCTGGAGCGGCGGGAGCTTTCTGATATCGCGCCAGCCCTTGCGCCTGCGCTTGGCCCAGCATCCAGCTCAGCGCCTAACCCAGGGCCCAACCCAACCGGTCCCGAGCCACAAATCGACAGCGTCGAGGGCGCCAACAGCACCACAGCCGCCGGGCAGACGATGACCGGCCTCTGGCTGCAGAAGGCACTGCACTGGCAGGAGGGCCTTTTCGGGTGCGGCCAACGCTTCGGCGCGCTCAATCGTCGTGGACAACGGCTCGGACACTGGACCACCGACATCAACTCGCCGGGTCTGGGCGTGGTCGACGGCTGTCTGTACCAATCGCACCCAGTGCTGCTCGCGCTGCGCCCCGGCCTCGCGTGGGGCCTGATGCTCGGCTCGAGCGGCTACAGCCACTTCGATCTCGGTGCCGAGCAGCCCGATGCGCTGGGTCTCTTCAGCCTGGGCGGCGAGCTCGACTATTACCTCTTCGCCGGCCCCACCCCGGCCGCCGTCGTCGAGCAGATCACCAGGCTGACCGGTCGGCCAGCCTTGCCGCCGCTCTGGGCACTCGGCTATCACCAATCGCGCTGGGGCTACCGCAGCGATAACGAGATCCAGGCGATAGCCAACGCCTTCCGCGGTCGTCGCATCCCAATCGACGCGATCCATCTCGATATCGACTATATGAACGGCTTCCGCGTCTTCAGCTGGAGCCCCGAGCGCTTTCCGAACCCACGTGCCACCATCGAGGCTTTGCATCGGCAGGACATCCATGCGGTGACCATCATTGATCCCGGCGTCAAGCGCGAGGCCGGGATCGATGCAACGCGCCTTGGCGATCATTTCATTCGCCACCCAAACGGCGACCTGTTCACCGGTTACGTTTGGCCCGGCGCATCGCTGTTTCCAGACTTCTGCCGCACGCCGACGCGGCGCTGGTGGGGCGATCTGCACGCCGGTCTAGTCGATGTCGGCGTTGATGGCATCTGGTGCGACATGAACGAGCCGGCGATTGTCGATCGCCCCTTCGAGGTGCCAGGCTCCACCGCGCTTTCGATTCCATTGCAGGCACCGCAAGGCGACGACGCCGAGACCTGCCACGCCGAGGCCCATAATCTCTATGGAACCCTGATGGCACGGGCACCCTATGAGAGCCTGCAGCGGCTGCGGCCGCACCGCCGACCTTGGGTACTGACTCGATCCGCCAGCATCGGCGCCCAACGCTGGGCCGTCAGCTGGATGGGCGACAAC
>NZ_JBUDPI010000135.1:0-8965 GCF_054919635.1 Halochromatium sp.
CATGCCGCTAACGAAGCCCATCGGCAGCAGCGCCGCGATGACGGTGAAGGTCGCGAGGATGGTTGGATTACCGACCTCGCGCACCGCATCGACGGCGGTGTATTCATCGGTGCGACCCTCCTCGAGCCAGCGCCGATAGATATTCTCAACCACGACGATGGCGTCATCGACCAGGATGCCAATCGAGAAGATCAGCGCAAACAGGCTCACCCGGTCGATGGTGTAATCGGTGATCCAGGCCGTGAAGATCGTCATCAGCAGGACCACTGGAATGACCAACATGACCACGATCGCTGGCTTCAGCGCGCGGAAGGCCGCCAGCACCAGCAAGAAGACGAAGAAGGTCGCAATGAACAGCTTGAAGATCAGCTCAGAGACCTTCTCATCAGCGGACTCGCCATAGTTACGGGTCACGCTCACCGCCACATTGTTCGGGATGCGCTCGCCCTTGATCTCCTCAACCTTGTCGAGGATGGCGTTCGCCACGGTGACGCCGTTGGTCAATTCCTTCTTTGCAATCGCGATCGTCACCGCGGGGGCACCGTCGGCCTTCAGATCACCCTCAGCCGCCGGACCGCTGTAATAGGCCACCAACTGATCCGCATCCTCTGGTCCCTGGCGGACACGCGCGATGTCATGCACATAGACGGGGGTCTCGTTGTAGGTGCCGACCACCAAACGCTGGATATCCTCGGCACCACTCAGAAACGAGCCGGTGACCACCGAGAAATGCGAGCCACTGGACTCAACCCCGCCAGCGCTCGCCTCGGCGTTGGCCGCACGGATGGTGCTGGCGACCTCATCCAGGCTGATGCGATAGCCGGAGAGGCGCTCAGGATAGGCATCAACAGTGATCTGCTCCTTGCGCCCGCCGACAATAAAACTGTTGCCAGTGTCTTTGACCTCCTTCAGCGACTGCAGCACGTCTTGCGCCAGTAGCCTCAACTGACCGTCGTCGACGTCGGGTCGGCCATTACCGTCGACATCCTTAGACCAGAGCGTGAGCGTGACGATGGGCACATCGTCGATACCCTTGGTCTTGACCAGCGGCGGCATCACGCCCGGTGGGATCTTGTCCATGTTCGACGCGATCTTGTCGTTGACCTTGACCAGCGACGGACCATTCTCCTCGCCGACATCGAACTCAACCGTCACCAGGCCTTGGCCACGCTGCGCGGCGGAATAGACGTGCTTGACACCCGGGATCTCGCTCATGATCCGCTCGAGCGGCTGCATCGCGAGACTCGAGACCTGCTCTGCGGAAGCCCCTGGATACTGCACCATGATGTCGATCATGGGCACCGAGATCTGCGGGTCTTCTTGCCGCGGTGTCGCGATCAGACCGAGCAGCCCCATCATCAGCATCGCCACATAGAGCAGCGGCGAGAGTGGTGAGCGGATGAAGAAACGGGCAGTGCGGCCTGCGAGACCGAGACTGTCACCATCCATCGAAGCGAGGGAGCGAGCGTCTTCCGGCGCTGGCGTGCGAGGGCTATCGTCCTGGCTCATAGTCTGTTTCGTGCATCAGGAGCGGGCGTGAAAAACCGAGACAGGGCACAAACGGCAGACCCCATCTCGGCCGTCGGAGATCTTCTCAGCGATTTGCGCGACCGTCCTGAGACCAGCCAGTAGCGATGCCAGGGCCTGGATTGCTGAGGATTCGCTCACCGGCGCGCAAGCCACTAAGGACAGTGACCCCGCCGTTTGGTGTCGGCTCGCCGACACGGATCAGACGCAGGTGTGGGTTACCTTCGTCGTCAAGCACATAGACGCCGGGAAGGCTGCCGTTATAGCGGATGGCGGTGCGTGGTACGACTGGGTTAACCCGGGCCGGGGCGTTGAAATCCGGCACCATCACCTTGGCATACATGCCTGGCTCGGAGACGCCCTTCGGCAGATCGAGCTTCACCTTGACCGTATGCCGCTGTGGATCAGCCATCGGAAAGACCTGCGCCACACGCACGGGCACACTGCCGGGATCATCGGTCGGCTCGGCTCCCGCGCGCGCTCGCGCTGGCACGTCGAGCTCCGCACGTAACATCGCCCCTTCGCGCAGGCCCGGACGCAATCGGGCAGGGACATCGACCTCAACCTGGAGATACTCGACATCGGCAAAATCCAGCAGCGGCTGACCCGGCTGCACCGTATCTCCCGCCTCGATGAACTTACTGACGATCACCCCGTCGAAGGGTGCGATCGAGCGTGCATCACGGAGCTTCGCATCCAGCGCCCGCAGCTCGGCCTGCAGCTGCATCATCGCATTGCGTGCCTCCTGGATCTGGGTTCCCGAGGCGAACAGATCGGCGGAAAGCTCCGCGTCCACATCGCGATCGCCGACGAAATCCTCCATCGGCCGGGTGAAGAATTGATCGAAGAGGTTAGGCATACCCATGCCGCCCGGAGCGTTGCGCGCACGAGGTGAGTAGAGCTCTCGGCTGTACTGGACGCCAGCGTTACGCAACTGCGCGTCGGCCGTGGCCATCTGCGCGAGTAGAGCCTGACGTTTTGCCTTTAGCTCGCTGGCATCGAGCGATACGAGGAGATCACCGCTCTCGAACGAATCACCCTCGATGCCCGCGAGATAGTCGACCCGGCCCGGCAGCTGCGCAGCCAACGTGACCTCTTTATAGGGGATGACGGTACCGCCGACTGAGACCGTCGGCAGACCTTCTGCCTGCTTGACCACATAGATGTCTTCCACTGTCTGGGCCGATACAGCGGTAACGGCGCTCATTGCAGCGATGAGCCCGATCGAGAGCATGCGCATAATTAGATTTCCCATGATTCCGGGTACCCGAGAGCTGAATTCGGCAAATCGCCCAGCCGCCCTAATTCAACGCTTGACGCAAGCCGCTGGCATCGTCCTGTAAACCCTGACGACGCGAGCCTGAGCTTATCAGCCACGCGCACTAAGCAGTGTTCTCGATACTGCCATCCAACCGAGATCGGCACGACTATCGGCGATAGCCTCGCGCCGAGATCGATCCTGTGCAGTAGACGCAGTCTGCAGCTGAGGCCCATTTCGCGTTCGCGGTGGCGGCTCCAAGACGTTTAATCGTTATTGTCGGCGATGTACGAGCTAAGCTCGCGAAGTATCCTGAAAATGCGCCCTGATATCAAGCGAGCTTGACATTTAGACCAAAAAAATCAGCCCCTTAGAAAAGCTCTGAAGGCGCTCCATGCTGCCGCTATCTGCCCCCAAAGAAACGCTAAGCCATTGACTGCGGCCCGCTTTATTCGCCAGGCTGGATCTTGAGGGTGCGGCTAAACCCTGCTCACCGCGCGGGCACTATCCTGCCTGACGCAAAGCGTATAGTATCCGCAGCCGTTCGAGCTTTCATCCAGGCTCGAGCCAGACCGAGACCACTGACAGGAGCATGACGCATGTCTTCAGCCACAGGCCCGGAAAGCGTGCAGAGGCGTCTCAACGACCTCGAGAGCCACCTAGAGCAAGAGAACCCGATCCTGTTGAGCGCGGTGCAGAGCTTCCGGACGCTCGATCGGGTGGCCTCCGACATGCACCTGCTGCCCGAGAACAAGTCCTTTGCGAGTCAGGTGCCCTGGTGGCCGCTGATCTCGGTGCTCGGCACCTTCTCCGCGGGCAAGTCGACCTTCATCAACGACTTCCTCGGCCAGAACATTCAGCGTACCGGCAATCAGGCCGTCGACGACCGCTTCACTGTCGTCGTCTACAGTCCGGAGACCCGCAGCCACGCCTTACCTGGTGTCTCGCTGGATTCCGACCCACGCTTTCCCTTCTACCAGATGTCGCGCGAGATCGAGCGCGTTGCCGGCGGCGAGGGTAAGCGCATCGATGCCTATCTGCAGCTCAAGACCTCTTGCAGCGATCGTCTGCGGGGCAAGATCCTGATCGACTCGCCCGGTTTCGACGCTGATGCCCAGCGCGATGCCATCCTCAGCATCACTGATCACATGATCGATCTCTCCGACCTGGTGTTGGTGCTATTCGATGCGCGGCATCCGGAGCCGGGGGCGATGCGTGACACCCTCGAGCACCTGGTGGTGCGGACCAAGAATCGGGCGGACTCGAGCAAATTCCTGCACATCCTGAGTCAGATCGACACCTCTGCGAAGGAGGACAACCCAGAAGACGTGGTCGCCGCTTGGCTCCGTGCCCTCGGTGAGGTCGGCATGACCACCGGGCGTTTCTATACCGTCTACAGTGGCTCCGCCCCCGGCATTCAAGACCCCGCCAAGCGCGAGCGCTTTGAGCGCAAGCGCGATGCCGACCTCAATGAGATCTATGAGCGCATGGATCAGGTCGAGATCGAGCGTGCCTACCGAATCATCGCCTCCTTGCGTCATGCTGCCACAGCGTTTGCCGACGAGACCGTGCCGCTGCTCGAGACCGCGGTGCGACGCTGGCGCGCGCGCACCTTCATGGGCGACGCGTTTGTCTTACTGGCAATGGTCTCAGCATTTCTTTACTGGAGCGTTACCGGCGGCCACTGGCAGGGCTTATCTTACGAGCCGGCCTGGCTCGAGACGCTCGAGGGCATGGGCGTCTCCTGGGGTCTGCAAGGCGCCGAGGCGCTCGCGGTGCTCCTGTTTTTCGCCGCCCATCTCGGGCTGCGCAAGCTCGCCGCCTTCAGCGTACGCCCTTGGCTCCGCAAGCAGCTTCGTGATGAGCGCCTGCCCGGCAATGTGCTGGACGCCTTCCAGGTCAACACGCGCAGTTGGCAGACCTTCTTCTTCGGCAAGCCGCTGGGCTGGAACGACTGGGCCGAAGGGCGCATCGCCAAGGTTCTTCATGACTGCGAATCCTATGTGCAGAACCTCAATGAGCGCTTCACCAACCCGCGTGGGCTCAAGACACCACCTGCGCAGGGCTAATGCCGACTGCCTTGGATGACCAAGCCGATCTATATCGGCGTCGATCTTGGCGGCACCAAGATTGAGGCCGCAGCGCTCGCCAAAGACGGCCAGATTCTGCGGCGCAAGCGCATCGCGACGCCACGCAACGACTACCCGGGCACGCTTGAGGCCATCAAGACGCTGGTCGCGGAGCTCGAAACCGCGCTCGGCGTGCGGGCGAGTATCGGCGTTGGCACGCCCGGCGCCCTCTCGCCCTTCAATGGGCGCTTGCGCAATGCCAACTCGATTTGGCTCAACAACCAGAGTCTCGCGACCGACCTTGAGCACCGGCTTGGGCGCCCCGTGCGAATCGCCAATGATGCCGACTGCTTTACCTTGTCCGAGGCGACCGATGGGGCCGCCGCCGGAGCCGCATCGGTCTTCGGCGTCATCCTCGGCACCGGT
This sequence comes from Halochromatium sp., assembly GCF_054919635.1. NCBI lineage: Bacteria > Pseudomonadati > Pseudomonadota > Gammaproteobacteria > Chromatiales > Chromatiaceae > Halochromatium > Halochromatium sp. Next base: position 5,281 of record NZ_JBUDPI010000135.1, read on the forward strand.
ACGGGGGGTGGAATCGTCGTCAATGGCCAGCTGCTAAGTGGACCCAACGCCATCGCCGGCGAATGGGGACACAATCCGCTGCCCTGGCCAGGCGACGATGAACGGCCTGGCCCCAGCTGCTACTGCGGCAAACGTGGCTGCATTGAGACCTGGATCTCAGGCCCCGCACTCACCGCTGACCTGCAGCGGCTGACCGGCCGCCAGCTCAACGCCAAAGCCATCGCAGACGCCGCCGAGCGCGGCGATGCCGAGGCCGAAGCCGCCCTCCAGCGCCATCAAGACCGACTCGCACGCGCATTGGCGGCCGTCATCAACCTGCTCGACCCGGAGGTCATCGTCCTTGGTGGCGGTCTTTCCAACCTGCAGCGCCTCTACCATGGACTCCCCACTGCCATCCGTCCGTTCATCTTCGGCGACGGTCTCGCCACACGCATTGTCCCGCCCCGCTTTGGCGACTCGAGCGGCGTCCGCGGCGCCGCCTGGCTCTGGCGTGAGCCGATGAGCCGATGAGCCGATGAGCCGATGAGCCGGGAAGACCGCTGAGACCGGCCTATGCTTGCATAAGTGTAGATTTGACACTAACTTAATCGGCATGAACCAGCCATCGAACTCATCGACACCGGACCAGGCAGCGGACGCCTCCAAGCCCTACTGCTACCGCTACCCACATCCCGCGGTCACTACCGATGTCGTGCTCTTCAGCATCCGCGATGACAGCCTGCAGCTGCTGCTGATCGAGCGCGGCCATGAGCCATTCAAGGGCAGCTGGGCGCTTCCTGGGGGCTTTGTTGATATCGACGAGGACCTCGAGGCCGGCGCAGCGCGCGAGCTGGCTGAAGAGACGGGCGTTGAGAATCTCTATCTTGAGCAGCTGGGCACCTTCGGCAGGCCCGGTCGCGATCCGCGCGAGCGGGTGATTAGCGTCGCCTATCTCGCGCTCGCCCCCCAGGCCAAGCTCGCGGTGCAAGCCGGCGACGACGCTGCGGCAGCCGACTGGTTTCCAGTGAAGGCGTTGCCGCCCCTGGCCTTTGATCACGCCGAGATCATCGAGACCGCCCACCGACGGCTGATCGGCAAGCTCGATGACTCGACGATTGCCTTTCACTTACTGCCCGAGACCTTCACCCTCGGTGAGCTGCAGCGCGTTTACGAAACCCTGGTTGATGCTGAGATCGATAAGCGCAACTTCCGTAAATGGGCGCAGGCACTCGAGGTGATCGAAGAGACCGGCGAGCTACGCCGCCGCGGCAAACACCGGCCAGCTCGGGTCTATCGCCTCACAGACCTTGACCGCATCACCTTCTTGAAATGAGCGCGAACGCCCGCGGCCGGCTCACCATTGTCCAAGCCAACCGCCGGAGCCAACGCGCACCGAGGTATGAGCGCTCCAGAGCGCGCGGAGCCCGGAGATCAGTATGAACATCGCCAACGCCGAAGCACCCGTCCGCGACCGCATCGAGGTCCCTGCGCACCCGATCTGGCCCGCCCTCGACGAGGCCGCGAAAGAGACGCTCAGGGAGCGCATCAAGCGTCTGCTCGCCGAGCAAGACGCGGTCTTGGTCGCCCATTACTACGTCGACGGCGACCTTCAAGCACTCGCCGAGGAGACCGGCGGCTATGTCGCTGACTCGCTCGAGATGGCGCGCTTTGGCGCTGAGAGTAGCGCCAAGACGCTGGTCGTCTGCGGCGTGCGCTTTATGGGCGAGACCGCCAAGATCCTCAATCCCGAGAAGCGGGTGTTGATGCCGACCCTGCAGGCGACCTGCTCGCTAGACGAGGGTTGCCCAGCCGAAGCATTCAGTGCCTTCTGCGACGCCCATCCCGATCACACCGTGGTCGTCTACGCCAACACCAGTGCCGAGGTCAAGGCACGCTCGGACTGGGTGGTCACCTCGAGCATCGCCCTGCCGATCGTCAAGCATCTGCACGAGCGCGGCGAGAAGATCCTCTGGGCACCCGACAAGTACCTCGGGCGCTACGTGCAGCGAATGACTGGCGCCGAGATGCTGCTCTGGGACAGCGCCTGCGTCGTTCACGAGGAGTTCAAGGGCTTCGCACTGGACCGTGTGCGTCGCCTGCACCCCGACGCTGCCGTGCTGGTCCATCCGGAATCACCCGACGAGGTCGTCGATCAAGCAGACGTGGTCGGTTCCACCACCCAGCTCATCAACGCCGTCCGCGACCTACCCAATCGCGAGTTCATCGTCGCCACCGACGAGGGCATCTTCTGGAAGATGCACCAGCTCGCGCCCGAAAAGACGCTCATCGCCGCCCCGACTGCAGGCGAAGGCGCCACCTGCGAGAGCTGCGCGCATTGTCCCTGGATGGCGATGAACGCACTGCAGAACCTCGCGGTCGTGCTCGAGCGCGGCAATCAAGAGATTCACATTGACGAGGCGATTCGCCAGCGCGCCGTCATACCGATCCAGCGCATGCTCGAGTTCGCCCGCGAGCACGGCATCGGCCAGCGCCGCGACGGGGATTGAGTCTCCGGCCCGTCACCGGACCGCAGTACGATCAAGAACGCCGATTACCCACCATGAGCTCGGTAGCCAACACCCCAAGCAGTGCCGAGGTCGAGCGTCTTCTGACAGTCGACAGCGCGCACGCCTGGCATCCCTACACCTCGACCATCGACCGCGACCCGGTCTACCCGGTCCGCCGCGCGCAGGGCTGCAGCCTTGAGCTGATGGACGGTCGCCAACTGATCGACGGCATGGCCTCCTGGTGGTGCGTGATCCACGGCTACAACCATCCGGTCCTGAACCAGGCCGCACGCGATCAGCTCGAGCAGATGGCGCATGTGATGTTCGGCGGGCTGACCCATGCGCCAGCCGTGGAATTAGTGGAGCGGCTGGTCCGAATCACGCCTGAGCCACTGCAGCAGGTCTTCCTCTGCGACTCGGGCTCGGTCGCGGTCGAGGTCGCGATGAAGATGGCGCTGCAATACCAGCAGGCCGTCGGCCAGCGCAAGCGCGTGCGCTTCTTGACGATCCGCGCCGGCTACCATGGTGACACCTTCCATGCGATGTCGGTCTGCGACCCGGTCACCGGCATGCACCACCTCTTCAACCAGGTGCTGCCGCAGCAGTTCTTCGCGCCGGCGCCAACACCGCGCTTCGGCGAGCCCTGCGCCGATGCCGATATCGCCGACCTCCAACGTCTGATCGAGACCCATCGCGACGAGATCGCGGCCGTGATCCTCGAGCCCATCGTCCAGGGCGCCGGCGGCATGCGCTTCTACTCCGCCGAGTACCTGCAGCGCGTCCGCGCACTCTGCGACGCCCATGGCGTGCTGCTGATCGCTGATGAGATCGCTACTGGCTTCGGCCGTACCGGCCGGCTCTTTGCCTGCGAGCACGCCAGCATCAGCCCCGACATCATGGCGCTCGGCAAGGCCCTCACCGGCGGCTATCTGACCTCGGCCGCCACCCTCGCCACCGAGCAGGTCGCGCACGCCATCTCCAGCGCCGAGCCGGGCGCCTTCATGCACGGCCCAACCTTCATGGGCAACCCACTGGCCTGCGCCATCGCCACTGCCAGCATCGACCTGCTGCTCGAGCCTGGCCCTGTCTCTGGCACCGGCGGCCAAGGCTGGCAGGCCAATATCGCGCGCATCGAGCAGCGGCTCAAGAGCGGCCTTGAGCCGTGCCGCGAACTCTCTGGAGTCGCCGACGTCCGCGTC
>NZ_JBUDPI010000136.1:0-8929 GCF_054919635.1 Halochromatium sp.
CGTCATGAGACATTGCGACGTAGATGATCGGCACGGTGACGTCGGGCTCGGCCTCTTTGGGAATCGCCTGATAGGCGGCGAGCCCGGCTACGAGCAGGAAGCTGAGCGTCAGCAGCACCGTGCGGCCGCGGGAGAATGCGAGCTCGATGAGTTGGCTCACGAGCGGTCCTGAGTCGCTTGCACGGGTGTGACCCGTTCTCCCTCGCTGACGAAGCCTTGTCCTTGGATGATGATGTTGACGTTCAGCGGCAGTCCTGAGACCCAAACGCCGTCCATCTCGGCGTGAATGAGCCTGACGGGATAGAACGAGACCTGTTCGTGATCGTCCACGGTGCGCACACCAATGCGCCCATCGTCGCTGAGTGTCAGGACCGCCGGCGACAGGAAATGTCCGCGCTCTTTGCCGACCATAATTCGGAGCTCGGCGCTGACGCCGCTAGTAAGGGCGAGGTCTGGGTTAGGGATGTCGGCCTCGATTCGGAAGCTATGCGTTTGCGCGTCGGCGACCTGGGAGATGTAGCTCAGTCGGCCGTTGGCTTCGGTCCCATCGAGGAGCTTGACCCGCACCGGCTGACCAAGCTCGAGATCGGCCGCGCTCTGCTGCGGTACCTGGCCGGTCGCCTTCAGGCGGCTGTTGTCGACGAGCTCCGCGACCTCGTCGCCGCGTTGGACCAGGCTACCCAGCTCAACGTCGCGGGCTTCGACCACAGCGGCAAAGGGCGCGCGGATCTGGAGTCGATCGATATCGAGTCTGAGCCGAGCGAGTTCGGCTTCGGCGCTCGCGACCGCCGCCTGCGTCTGTTTGATCTGGGTGCGCGCCTGCATGCCCTGGCTACCGAGTGTTTCGGAGGCGGCCAGCTCCAGCTGGTGAGCGGCCAGCTGAGCTTCCGCTCGTGCCAGTTGTGCGGGTCGGTCGTCCTCGGCTAGCTCGACCAGCACAGCGCCGGCCTCGACGCTGGCGCCCTTTTCAACCGGCAATCGCGCGACCTTGCCATCGGTCTCGGCACGGAGCTTGACTCGGCGCCTTGGCTCGAGCTGCCCTTGGGTCAGTATCTCCCGATCGACCTCGGCGGCCTGGCTTGCCGATACCAACACTCGCATCGGCTGAAGCGATGCGACCGATTCCGCCTTGCCATCGGTAGGCTGCTGCACCCGTGAGGCGTCGACGAGCGTGCCGCTGAGCATCCAAAGCGTGACGGCGGTTGCGAGACCAAACGCCAAGATGACCGAACGCTGCATGGAAGCTGGGTCCTTCTAAACAATGTGACGGTAGAAGGCGGCGTGCTTGTCGCCTCCTATCGGCTGATCAGGTGGAAATCGCTCCGATCGAAGTGGGTGGAGCGAGCGCTGTCGCTAACAGCCGGCACCCGTTTAGACGCGCGCTCAAGGTTTAGGTTCGCGCTCAAGGTTTAGGTTCGTGCCTGGTTCGGGCCCCGCAAGGGCGAGCGCGCGCTCAAGGGTCAGCTTGCTCGGACCGATCAGGCCGTGGCGCGCTCGACCAAGGCGTCGACATCGGAGAACGAAAATGGCTTCTCCAAGACGGCTGCAACATCGAGATGCGAGAGACGCTCGGTCTCCTTTTCGTGCAGCTCAGAGAAGCCGGTAATGATGATCGCTCGGCAGCGATGCTGTTTTTGACGCAAGCGCTCCAGCAGGTCAACCCCGTCGACCTCGGGCAGCACCATGTCGATCACGACCAGATCATAGCCATCGCGATCACAGAAGATCTCTGCCAGGTGGCCATCGAACGCAGCGACGGCCTGATGGCCACGCGAGATGAGGTGATCCGCGAGACAGGTTGCGAGCAACCGGTTGTCGTCGACGACGAGGATTCTCATGGTCCAGGCTCCGTTGATAATAGGCGTTTGCTGCAGTCGGGGCAGATGCCATGACTGATCCGCGGCATCGCATGGGTCGCAAAGAGGCGCAGCTGTATCACAGCCTGCTCCACCTCAACCCATGTCTGCTCAGCGAGGACCGATTTGCACCAGCTGCACATCGCCAGGATGCGTTGTGAGGCTGGCCTGATCCGGTCCAGGGCGATCAGCGGCATGTGCGGCCTTGTCTCGGCGCGAAGCAATCGACTTGCGAATTCGACCTCGTCGCTCTCGGCGAGGTAGCGCATCCGCATTTGCATCCAACGACGGCGGTCCGGAGCGTCGCAGCGGTAGCCGAACTCCAAGGCTTGCTGCGACGAGCGCGTCCGTTCGATCAGCAGCTTGTAGATATGGCGCGTCTCCTCGTCGGCGATCACCGAGAACAGTGACCGACCGAGCTCGGTCTGGGCGTCTGTTTCAAGGCCGTTTTCAGAGGCGAATGCGAGCCATTCGCTGTTAACGAAGCTGATGCGTCCGTCAGCATCGATACGATGCACATAGGCTTTATGCGAAGATTGGGTGTTCATAGGGCGAGCCGCCGTCTCCCTTAAGCGTAGCAGACCCCCTACAGATAAAACGGTCATTGCACGCATTTCTTGATCAATCTTTGCCGCGCAGCGACGACGACCACCGGTCTTGGTTGGCAAGCCTTGCCGTCTTAGAAGTTGCGCCTTGCAGCCGACCTCGTTAGTTTGTCGCCAGATTGCGATCGACCAACGACCAGACCAACAACAACGAGAGGAGATATCGACCATGCAGAAGAGATCACTTGGACTGCTGCTCGGCGTCACCCTGCCGAGTACGCTCCTGGCACAAACCGATGAGCCGGCGGTTGCTGGCATGATGGGCGCTCAGCTGACCGGCAAGGTCATGGTGGTCAATCCCGAGACACGTCTAATGACGCTCAAGGACGCCGAGGGCGACTATCACGTATTGCACGTGCCGCCAGAGGTGACGCGCCTCGATCAGATCAAGATCGGTGATGAGGTGACGATTAACGAGCTCTCGACCGCCCTGATCGAGCTGATTCCTGCGGATGAGGCCGGACCGGTCGCAAGCGAGCGCAGCACTGATGTGGATCGTCTCCCTGGCAAGAAGCCAAGCGGCAGCATCACCGACACGCTCACGGTCTACGGCAAGGTTGTTTCGATGGATAAGGCCAGCGGCACCGTGACCATCGAAGGACCGAACCAGACGCGCACCCTGGATGTCGATGACCCCAGCCTGCTCGAGGGCGTTGCCGTGGGAGATGGCGTGATTGCACGCTTCCAGAACGTGATCATCGGCGAGGTCAAGTAGGAGGCTGATTGCAGGCCCAGCGAATCTAAGCGAGCGAGTCTGCGGTGGAGGCGTCCACGGCCCGAGGCTCTCTGACTGCCGAAGGCCGGTAGGAGCAAGGCTTTGACAGTCTCGAAGCCGCATGGATTGGAGATGTATGCAATGGACTTGGCTGCAGGACGCAACTGCTGGCGAGTTGAGACGGCCCAGCGCGTTGGTCTCTGTGTCGATGGCGAGTGCTACTTTGGCATGTTGCGCCACAGCCTTATCGCGGCGCATCGGTTCATCGCGATCGCCGCCTGGGACATCCACAGTCGACTCGAGCTGGTGCGTCCAGACCCCGAGGATGGGTGGCCAACCGCCTTTGGGGATCTGCTGCTCCGCCTGCTGGAGGTGCGCCCAGAACTCGAGATCTTCATCCTGCTCTGGGATTATGCGCCGATCTATGCACTTGAGCGCGAGCCGCTGTTCTTTGGCGAGGTGCCCTGGCACAAAGACGCGGATAAACGGCATCCGCGGCTGCATTTCATCCTCGACGATGCGCATCCCTTGATGGCCAGCCAGCACCAGAAGCTGGTGCTGATCGACGGGGGGCTGGCCTGGTGCGGTGGCTTTGATATCAGCAAATGGCGTTGGGATACCAGTGCGCATCGTGCCGAGGAGCCGCGCCGGATAGATCCTGACAGCGATCGCTATCCACCCTTTCACGACCTGCAGATGCTGGTCGATGCGGATGCGGCGCGTGCCCTTTGTGAGCTCTTTGCCGAGCGTTGGCAACGGGCTGGGGGCGCTGCTTCACCGCTGCTTCACCCAGGGGCAACAGCCGATGAGGGCGCCAGCAAGGTCGCTGACGCCAAGACTGTCGCCGACGCCTGGCCAGCGCGGCTGGAACCCTTGTTTCAGCGCCAGGAGATTGGCATCGCGCGCACCCTGCCGGCGTTTGCCGGTCGTGCCGAGGTTCGAGAGTCCGAGCAGCTCTACTTGGATATGATCGAGGCCGCGCGAGAGCTCATCTACATCGAAAACCAATACTTGACCTCGCGCTCGGTTGCGGCGGCGCTGAGACGAAGCTTGGAGCAGCCAGAAGGACCGTTGATCCTGATCATACTGCCGCGCGAGACCGGTCATTGGCTTGAGCAGCACACGATGGATCTGATTCGCGCTCGGCTGCTAAAAGGGCTGCGTGAGGCCGATCAACACGGGCGCTTGCGCTGCTACTACCCGGATCTGCCTGCACTTGGCGACGATTGCCTGATGGTGCACGCGAAGCTGATGATCATCGATGACCACGTGCTGCGGCTTGGCTCATCGAATCTCAGCAACCGCTCAATGGGGCTCGACAGCGAGTGCGATCTCTGTGTGGTCGGCGACACGGAGGCCGCGCGCTCCAAGATCCGAGACCTGCGTCGACGCTTGCTGGCGATGTTTCTGTCAGTGGAGCCCGAGACCCTTGCCGCGGCGGAGGAGGGGGCTGGGGGCTTGGGCGCTGGCGATGCGCTCGTCCAGTTGATTGAGGCTGAGGGTGCGGGCGAGCACGACGCTGACGATGGATCGAGCCGGCGTCGCGGTGATCTCAGGCTCCGCCCGCTTGAGCCCAGCCTAGACCAGGAATGGGATCGCCAGTTTCCGGATGAGCGTCTGATTGATCCTGATCGGCCGCTGTCGTCAGACTGGGTTGAGGATGTCGTGATCGGCGAGGAGCATGCGCCCCATGCGCGCTGGCGTCTGCTCCTTGGTGTTGGCCTAGTGCTGCTGTTCCTGGTGCTCGCCGCGCTCTGGCGCTGGACGCCGGTTGGCGATTGGCTCGAGCCGCAGCGATTGGCCGAGGCTGCGCGAGGGATGGCCCACTCGCCATGGGGTATACCGGTCGTGCTCGCCGCCTTCGTGCTCGCCAGCCTTGCCGCGGTACCGGTCACACTGCTGATCTTGGTCACGACCCTGATGTTCAATCCGCTGCCCGGCGCCCTGCTTGCACTCGGGGGTTCAACCCTGGCTGCGGTTGCTGGCTATCAGCTCGGCCATTTCACCGGTGCCCGAGCAGCTGAGCATCGCCTTGGTGGGCGTCTCGGCGATCTGCGTCAACGCCTGAAGCGCAGCGGTGTCTTTACCATCGTGGTGGTGCGTATCGTGCCGGTGGCGCCGTTCGCGCTGCTCAATCTGATTGCTGGGGCGATCCAGGTCCGGTTCCGCGACTATCTAATCGGGACGCTGATTGGAATGGCGCCAGCGGTGATCCTGATGGCGTTGTTCTCACAGGGCCTGCTCGAGGTTCTCGGGCGCGCAGATATGCGCTCGCTGGCGTTCGTGGTTGGCGGTGGCTTGATCGTTGCGGGCCTGCTTTGGGCCTTTATCTCGGACAGGCTCGGTATCAGGCGCTGGCTCGGGCGGCATTTGCTGCGCAGATCGGGCTGAGGAGAGCGAGTCTGGCGTGGGCAAGACGCTAACGGTGGCCAGCTACAATATCCATCGTGCAGTGGGCGGTGATCGGCGCAAGGACCCATTGCGGATCGCCGAGACGATCGCTGAGCTCGATGCCGATCTGATTGCCTTGCAGGAGGTCGAGACGCCAGTTCGGACCGCGCCGCTGATCTTTCTCCAGCGTCTGGAGGCACTTGGCTACGAGGTGCGGCTCGGTCACACCATGCGGCGCGGAGCGCATCACTACGGGAACCTGTTTCTGAGCCGCTTGCCGGTGCTGAGCCATCACCTGTTGGATATCAGCCAGCCAAGACGCGAGCCGCGTGGGCTCATCGACGTCAGAATCAGTCTGGCCAGCCTGGCTCCACAGGAATCAACAGATGCAGCAGGCGCAGCAAGCTCATTGGCAAGCGCGGCTCCGTTGGTGCTTCGGTGTCTGGCGACGCACCTTGGTCTCAGCCAGTCTGAGCGCCAGCGTCAGATCGAGCGCATCCTGTCGTATCTGCGCGATATGGGCACCGATGGCTCTGAGCTTGTCGTCCTGATGGGGGATTTCAATGAGTGGCGGCGCGGCAGCCGCCGCGTTGCGCAGATCAACCGCCTGCTGAGACCGGCGCCGACGCCGGCAAGCTTTCCTTCGCGCTGGCCGCTGTTTGCGCTGGACCGACTCTGGCACGGTGCCGGGCTCGAGCTGCTCGAGGCCTCAGTGGTAAGCACGGCTGCGACCCGCGCCGCGTCAGATCATCTTCCGCTGCGAGCCCGGTTGCGTCTCGGTGAGTGCCTGCTAGGGTAGGCGCGCAGCCTTGGAGTGAAGATTGGGCGTTTTGACCTCGATGGTGGTGCATTACAACCGCTGGCCGTTGACGGCGACTGACTCAGCGCCTCCGAGGCCTAGCCTGAGCGAGCCAGAGAGGTTCGGGGATGCGCGGCATTAATGTTGCTTTTGTTTTAGAGGTCGACCTGACCCAGCACGGCCCGTGCCAAAGACCTCGGAGCTCCTCGATGAGATTGACGAATTTGCTGTGGACCGATTGTCCGGTGGTCATTCTTGCAATCGCAGCCATAACGAGCACCGCCAGGAAACAGACGGCTGGCAACCTGCTCTGCACCCTTCGCGATTGAGACCCGAAGCACGATGGCCGATTCCTTACTGATTATCGAAGACGAGAGCGCGCTTGCCCTCGAGCTAAAGCGACATTTCTCAGGCAAGGGCTGGGATGTCGAGGTCGCTGAGCGGCTCGGGAACGCCCGCGAGATCCTCACCAGCCAACAGCTTGAGCCCTTGGTGATCCTGGCGGATATGAGCTTGCCAGATGGGAACGCGCTCGACCTGATGGAGACCGTGCGCGAGCAGCGCATACCAGGCGAATGGATTCTCTTGACCGGCTATGGTGGCGTTCCTGATTCGGTTCGTGCGCTGCGTCTTGGCGCCTATGACTTTCTCGAGAAGCCCTGTCCATTAGCCCGGCTGGAGATCGTGGTTGCCGGCGCGCGGCGCAGCGCCTTGGCGCAGCGGCGCTTGCAGACGCAGACGCGCGATCGCAGTCGCCGCTATGCGCCAACCTCCTACATTGGATCAAGCAAGACCACGGAGGAGACCCGCCGGCTGATCACGCGGCTTGCAGAGGTGCCCTTCAGCGCGCTGATCATCGGCGGTGAGACTGGCACCGGTAAGGGGCTGGTCGCCCGCATCCTTCATCATGGCGGTCCGCGCGTCGACGGCCCGTTGGTCGAGGTGAACTGCGCTGCGCTGCCGCGCGAGCTGCTCGAGTCCGAGCTGTTCGGTCACGAGGCCGGCGCCTTTACGGGCGCCAAGGGTCGTCACCGCGGTTACCTGGAGCAGGCGCACGAGGGCACCCTGTTCCTCGACGAGATCGCCGAGATGGATCTCGATCTGCAGACCAAGCTGCTGAGCGTGCTCGAAGACCGGCGCCTGCGCCGGCTCGGCGGCGAGCGCTCGATCGAGGTCGACGTACAGATCATCGCCGCAAGCAACCAGAGTCTGGAAGAGCGGGTGCGCAGTGGTGAGTTCCGCAGTGACTTGTTCCACCGTCTTTCGGTGTTTCGGCTCGATCTGCCCCCGCTGCGCGAGCGCCTCGATGATCTTGAGCAGTTGGTCCCAGTGCTGATCGACGAATACAATGCCCGCTCCGGGCGTCAGGTGCGGGAGGTGCCGGCGGCGGTCTACGAGCAGATGCGCAGCTATCACTGGCCGGGTAACGTGCGTGAGCTGCGCAATGTCGTCGAGCGGGCGGTCCTGCTGGCCCGAGATAGCGTCTTCCCGATCGAATGGCTGCAGCTTGGGCAAGGCGTTGCGGCGGCACCAGGCAGCGGTCCTAGCGTCGAAGGTGACCGACTCATGATCCCGCTGGATGGCAGCATGGCGTTGGACGAGATGGACAGCTATATCATCCGTACGGCGCTTGAGCGCAGCCACTACAACGTGACCGCGGCGGCGCGCGCCCTTGGCACCACGCGAGAGACGATGCGCTATCGCATCCAAAAATACGGGCTTGGCGCAGAGTCGGCAGAGCCAGCGAGTTCGTCAGCACCGATGATGGCGCCTGACCCTGCGTCCGATTAGTCTTCCTGCCCACGCGGGATGCTCAGGCTGGCGAGCAAGCGCAGCGCATTGTCGCGACAGCAGCGAGTTGGTGCACTTGGGGATTTGCCCCAAGCTGGTGTCGAAATGCCCCGCTTCATCCTCTTCCTGACTCGGCAATGGCACCCCAGGCCGCCATTCGGTGAGCCATCTGAGACCTATCTGCGCCATTGAGCGTCGATCCCGTCAACCTGGCACAGCCCCTGCTGTTCTCTGGGCTCAAACCAATGAACCTCAGACGAGACAACACACGGGAGGCGATATGAACTGGGAACAGATTCGAGGCAACTGGGAACAGGCCAAAGGCGAGCTCAAGATTCAGTGGAGCAAGCTCACTGATGATGACCTGGCCCAGATCAATGGCGAGCGCGACAAGATGGTCGGCCGGCTGCAGGAGCTTTACGGCATGACCAAAGAAGAAGCCAATAAGCAGTTAGACGACAAAAGCTAAGAAACCGTCCATCAGTGTCTTCCCGATTCAAGCGCCACTTCAGGGCGACGAAGGGGGGCGATTATCGGGAAGCAAAAAGACAGTGACTAAGCCTTAGGAGCTCAACATGATGAACGCTTTACAACGTATCGCGACGCTTTCAACCGCGCTGGCGACCGTCATGGCGATTGGCCTGGCCGTGGTTGGCGCCACGAGTGCCCTGGCAGCCGAAACAACGCTGGCACAAAAGAAGGACCCAAGCGATCAGGGGACCTATCTCGGCACGCCTTGGGTGAGCGGTGGCGTCGGTGAGTCAGCGCGGGA
>NZ_JBUDPI010000137.1:0-8900 GCF_054919635.1 Halochromatium sp.
ATAGGCCTTGGCCGCCCAGGGCCGCTGATGGTCGAACGCCAGCTCGCCGTAGACGTCGTCCTCGATCAGCGCCACGCCGCTCGTCTGCAGCAGGCTCACCAGCTCGGCCTTGCGCGGCTCCGGCGTCAGATGACCGAGCGGATTGCCGAAATTCGGCATCATCACGCAGGCCGCGATCGGCCACTGCTTCAGGGCGCGCGCGAGGGATTCGGGTGACATCCCGGTCTCGGGATCGGTCGCGATCTCGAGCGCGCGCATCCCCTGCGACTCGATCGCCTGCAGGATGCCGTAGAAGGTCGGCGACTCGATCGCGATCACATCGCCCGGCTGCGCGACGGTGCGCAGGCTCAGCACCAGCGCCTCCTGACAGCCGCTGGTGACGACGATCTCGTCCGGACCGAGCTGGCAGCCGGCCTCGGCCATGCGCCGGGCGATCTGCACCCGCAGCTCCGGCGCACCGGGCGGGAAGTCGTAGTCGGCGACCCGTCCGCGCTGGGCGCGCCGGACGCGCGCGGCGCTGCGCTCCAGTGCCGCAATCGGCAGAAAGCTGGCATCCGGCACCGCGGCGCCGAAAGGCAGCAGCGCCGGGTCGTTGTGCGCCTGCACCAAGGCCAGCACCCGCTCCTGACCCTGGATCAGCGCCGGCCCGTCCGCCGGCGTGCCGACCTCGGGGCGCGCCGGTTCCTCGCTTAGCCGATCGGCGACATAGTGCCCGGAGCGCGGCTGGGCGATCAGCACACCCTGCGACTCGAGCAGCGCGCAGGCCGAGACCACGGTGCCGACGCTGACGCTGAACTGGCGGCTGAGCTTGCGCAAGCCGGGCAGCCGGGCACCGGGCGCGAAGGTGCCCTGCTCGATCAGCGTCGCCAGACGCGCGGCGGTATCTTCGTAGAGCAGGTTGGTCATCGCCGAACTGTACCACTCGAGAACGCCGGCAACTGCATCTGTATCCCTCGCGCCCAGGCCGGTAGGCTGGTCGCTGTTCATCAAGCATCAAGCGTCAAGCAACCGCGAGGAGACCACCATGTCCGCCGTACTCAATCTCAACCGAGGCAATCAGCAGCAGCAATACACCTCGACCTTCGCCGAGCACTGGGATGACCTGGTCGGCTGGGAGGCACGCCTGGCGCGCGAGGGACACTTCTATGCCCGGCTGCTGAAGGCGCAGGGTTGCCGCAAGGTCGCCGACATCGCGACCGGCACGGGCGTCAACGCCGTCGGTCTCGCCCAAGCCGGCTTCGAGGTCACCGCCACCGATGGCTCCGAGAACATGCTCGCCAAGGCGCGCGAGAATGCCGCCGCCCGCGGCATCCACTTCGCCGACAGCAAGGTCGCCGACTGGCTGCACCTGGACGAGGTCCTCGGCCACGCGCAGTTCGACGCCATCGTTTGCCTCGGCAACTCCTTCACCCATCTGTTCGACCACGAGGACCGCCGCGACGCCCTGCGCGCCATCCATCGGGTGCTGCGCCCGAGCGGCATGCTCGTGATCGACCAGCGTAACTACGACCGCATGCTCGATCACGGCTACGACTCCAAGCATGAGCTCTGCTACACCGGCGAGGGCGTCAAGGTCGGCCCGGTCGAGCTGAATCCGCGCCTGGCCAAGTTCGAGTACAGCTTCGAGAACGGCTCGGTGTTCCAGCTCAACATGTATCCACTGCGTCAGAATTACCTGACCCATCTGCTCGAGGATGCCGGCTTCGTCAACGTCGAGCGCTTTGGTGACCTGCAGCGCCCCTATGATCCGCAGGGCGTCGACTTCGTCCAGCAGATCGCGTTCAAGCGCGCCTGAGTCTTCCTTCGGCCCTCAGCTGTATCCAGCGTCAATCTTTGGCGGAAAACAACCTGCTGCGGTTGATTTCGCACCGCCGATCTGCCAAACGATGACGCTGTTCCATCCGGAGCTCCAGGTCGGACGGGGGGCGTCATCGGGCAGGAATCTGCGCGGCCTCGCTGCGCAAGGCACCACCTGCAGCCTAGCCCCTTGCGGCCATCTCTGGATCGAGGCCAGGATGGGGGTCACGATGTCCGGCGCAGCTCACCTATTCGCAGCTGTCTGTGCAGCATTTCAAAGCATTGGCACCTCGGCTGCATGTCGAGGAGCTCGCAATCAACACTGCGCCGGAGGCTTGCCATGAAATGGTCCGCTCGTCTCATCGTCACCCTCGTCATGACTGGCGGTCTGCTGCTACCGGCAGTGGCACAGTCGCGTGGCGGTGCTCAGCCTGCGTTGGACTCGCCGCTGCGCCCCTGTCTGTTCCAGTTTTCGTCGCTTGGACTCGCCATGTCGCCTTGCCGCCAATGCTTCGAGTTCGAGCTCGCCAGGACGCCAACGACCGAGATCCTCGACCTGATCTTCAGGCCCATCGCCGAGGACTACTGGGACGTCACTGGGGCACAGATGATCCGAGTCCCGACGAGTGACGTCGTTCGTCGCGTCTCGGTGCACGGATCAGCGATCACCGACTCCGAAGAAGGTGTCGAGATCTCGCTGAATATCGCCACCTTCAGTGCGCACGGTGGCACCCCGCAAGCGGGCAATAACGCCCTCAAGATCGAGCTGCCGGATGGCAATGCCGGTGAAGTGGTGATCGTCGGGGTCTTGGTCAGCGCCAACGACCCCTTGGGTGCCGATGCCGAGCTCGAGCCGGTCTTCGAGCGCAGCGAGATTCGCGCCGTTGACTGCTCGGTGCGTCCGCGCTAGCCAGGGTCAACGCATCAATCAATCGAAAACGAGCTGGGGGCTAACAGATCAAGCCCAACTTCAGCGAGGATGACCAGGCTAGCGACTGACCTGGGACCATCCGCGTATGACAGATTTTGCTTCCCTCGATCCAACCTACGGCTATGGCCTCGACGGACTCCTGGCGGTCCTACCGCCACAGGCGCCGGAGGATTTCGCCGACTTTTGGACGCTCAAATATCGCCAGGCGTTAGGGGTCGACCCCGTCTTGGCACTGGAGCCTTCCGCCTACCAACGCCCGGGGATGCGCGTTTGGGACTGCCGGTATCGCTCAACGGATGGGATCACCATCGGCGGTTGGCTGCTCGAGCCCGAGCATGGTCGGCCTCGGCAGGGCTTTGTCGTCGGTCATGGCTACGGCGGCATCGTGCAACCAGATTTCCCGCTACCCTGCGCGGATGCGGTCTATCTGGTGCCCTGTTTCCGCGGCATCGGTCGCAGCCATCACGCGCCGATCTCCGACGACCCGAGCTGGCATGTCCTGCACGACATCGACAAGCCCGATCGCTACATCATCGGTGGTTGTGCCCAGGATCTCTGGATCGGTGTGACCGCTCTGCGGTCCCGGCTTCCTGCCAGAGCTGGCCCGATCAGCTACATGGGCATCAGTTTCGGCGGTGGCATCGGGGCACTCGCGCTGCCCTGGGACGAGCGCATCGCCCGTGGGCATCTCAATGTGCCGACCTTTGGCCATCAGCCGCTGCGCCTGCAGCTGCCGACGATCGGATCAGCGGCATCTCAGCAGCGTTTTGAACAGACACATGGTCACGTCCTGGAAACCTTGGCGTACTACGATGCGGGCTCGGCGGCGAGGTTTATCCGGCAGCCGATGCTGGTCGCGGCAGCGTTGTTTGATCCCTCTGTCGCGCCGCCGACCCAGTTCGCCATCTATAACGCGCTTGCAGGCCCCAAGCAGCTATTCGTGTTGGCCACCGGCCATGCCGAGAATCCGGCGCGAATCGCCCAGGAGCACAACCTGCTGGACGCCTTGACGAGGTTTTTTTGCGGCGATGAATCGCGAGTACCACCGCTGGCATAGCCCCCACCTTGGTCGCGACATGGAGCTCTTGGTATTCGGCCACGCTGGCGCCAAGGTTCTGGTCTTTCCGACCCGCGATGGACGCTTCTACGAATACGAGCAGCTGCGCATGACCGACGCGCTCAGGCACAAGCTTGAGGCCGGGCAGCTGCAGCTCTACTGCGTCGATAGCATCGACTGGGAGAGCTTCTACTGTCATTGGGCACATCCGGAGGGCCGCATCCGGCGCCATCAGGCCTTCGAGGACTACATCCTCAACGAGGTGTTGCCGATGATGGCGAGCAAGAATAACCATCCTTGCACCATCGCCCATGGTCTGAGTTTTGGCGCCTTCCATGCGGCCAATCTCGCCTTTCGGCATCCGCACCTGTTCCGGAAGCTGAGCGCCTTCTCCGGGCGTTATGATCCCACCCTGAATGTCGAGTGCTTCCGTGATCTGCTCGATGGCTATCGCAACGACCTGATCTACTTTCACTCGCCAGCGCAGTACCTGCCGGGTCTCGATGGTTGGCGTCTGGAGGCCCTGCGGCGGATGGATATCGTTTTCGTGATCGGGCGCGAGGACCCGTTCCTCGACAACAATCGTCACATCAGCCGTATCCTCTGGGAAAAAGGCGTCTGGCATGCCCTGCACGAATGGGATGACCGCGCTCATAGCGGCTACTACTGGCGACGCATGGCGCCGCTGTATGTCTGAGCAGGCTTGATGCAGAGCTCGTTGCAGCGCTGATGACTAGCCTGATCAGCGCCGCAACCCTGCTCAAGCAGGCCCGTTTATGCTGGCCCTAACGTAAAGACCTTGAGCCGGAAGCAGTCGTCCGTGACAAGGGGGGCTCCTTAGCAAACGCCGTCTCGGTCAGGAATCGCCCGACATACGCGTAGGCCTGCGCACTGGCATCAGGAACAAGGCGCTCCAGGTTCAAGAAGCCGTGCACCATGCCCGGAAAGTTGATCGCCTCGACGGGTATGCCTTGCTTGTTCAGCCGCTCCGCATAGACCTGACCCTCGTCGCGCAGCGGGCAGAATCCCGCGGTGATAACCAGCGTCGGCGGAAAGTCCGATGTCAGCTCCATGAACAGCGGTGAGACAGCGCGGCGGTTTTCGGCATTCTGCAGATAGGCGTCGAACATCCATTGGACGCGGTCGCGCTCGAGCAGATAGCCCTCCGCGTTCTCATGGACCGATGGCTGTGACAGGCTGTAGTCCAGACTGGGGTAGATCAGTGCCTGAGCCGCAAGCTCGAGTCCTGGCTCGAACTGGGAAAGGTGGGCCACGGTGGCACAGAGCGCACCACCACCGCTGTCGCCAATCAATGACAGCCTCGGCTTGTAGCGAAGGCCGAGACGATCGAGTAACGGAAACACGCGCTTGGCACTCGCCAGCGTGTCTTTGAGCTGCGCCGGATAGGGGCACTCCGGGGCCAGGCGGTAGTCGATCGCGACGATGATGTGCGAACTGGCGAGCGCCAGCTTGCGCGCGATCGGGTCATAGAGACTCACGCTGCCGGAGACATGGCCGCCGCCATGGACGAACAAGGCCACCGGCAACGCCTCCTCGGGCTGGGGATCGTAGACCCGGGCCGGAACGCGATAATCCGGACCCGGGATGATCTCGTCGAGAATCCATTCGATCGGCGGTATCTCGGTGACGAAGCGGCGGGTGATCAGATCCCAGGATTCCCGTGTGTTGGTCACCGTGCGTCGATAGCCATGGGCGCGGGCGACCTGCTTCGCCGCCTGCACCTCCTGCAGCCAGTCGCGCAGCGGCTCCGGCATCGCCGCCTCCGCCTTCATCGTCATCGCCCTGTCACCGGTCGAGCTCGCATCGCTCAAGCGGCCTTGCGCGTTGCGGTCGCTGGATCATCGCTGGTTAGAGGCGCGGCCTCGAGCGCCAGCGCGAGCCGGTTCATCATGTCCAGCGTCTCGCGACTCATCTCCTCGCGCGGGCCGGCGATCTGCTCACACAGGGCCAAGGCGCGCTCGCGATCCTCCGCGCTGGCGAGCAGCTTCGGCAGTGCCGCCATGGCCGCCTCGGGCTCGTAGCCGACGATCAGCGTCTCCTTGTGGATCATGCGAGTGCGGTGTTTGGGCTTCATGCTTGCGAAAGGCTCGGTGCTGAGCAACATCTGATTGGAGCGCTCCAGCCGCGAGCGGCGGACCTCCTTGCGCGAGTGCGCCAGGAAGATCAGCATCCGCACCACGCCGTCGGCAAAGCCGCCAAGATCGATGCGATCGAGCGCGTCCTGCACCTGGGTCAGGGTGCGCAGGTCTTCGCGCGGCTCGGATTGGGCAACGGTGGTGCCAAGGCGCTCGCCGAGGGCCTGCACGGGCGGCGCGGCCCAAAGCAGATGGAAGTTCCACTCGATCATGGCGTTCTGCAGATCGCGCACGCCATCCCACATCTGGGTCACCAGATGGGCGTTGAAGCGCTCCCACTGACGGACTGGGGTGTCGTCCGGCGTCGCCTGGCGATCCTCGCGCACCTGCTCGGCAAGCGCCTTGACCGGCTGCATGGCCGGATTGCGATCGCTCGCCAGCCAACGCTGCAGCCGCATCGGGTTGGTGTTGGCCATGAACTCGGCCGAGGCCTGGTTAGTCATGCTCTGCACAAAAGGCCGAATCGCCAGGTCATAGACCTCGGTGCCGAGCTCCGAGAAGCGGGCCACGGTCGCGAACGGCTTGTCCGAATCGTCGCCGCCGCACTGCTCCATCATCTGCTCGATGGTCCGCTCGGCGAAGGCGACCTGGAAGCTCTTCTCAACGCCCTCGCCTCGCTCCTCGGTGATGACCATCTCATAGAGCCCCGGCGACAGCGCCTCGATGGCCTTGAGTGTTGAGACGATCTCCCCGTGCTCCTTCTTGGCCACCGATGAGGAGACGAAGATGCCGAGATGGCCGACGCTCGGGTGCAGGGCGTAGAGGATGCGCTGACCGCGCGCCTTGATCTCGTCGACGCCGGTGTAGAGATCGGCGACCCAGCCGAGCGCCTGTTGCGGCGGCGTGATGTTGTCGCCGTGGGAGGCGAAGATGATGATCGGCGAGTTCACCTCGCGCAGATCCACGTGGGTGCGCTCGCTGAGGTTGGCCTTGCCACGGCCGAGGCGGTTACCGACGAAGAGGTTCTCGACGATCCAGGCGATCTCCTCGGGCGTCATGTAGTAGAAGCTGCCCCACCAGCGCTCGAAGCCGACGAAGCGTGGGACCTCGGTGTCTATATGGTCCCAGAGGTTGTAGTACTTCTCCCACCAGGTGTTGCTGGGGCTCAGGCGCTCGAAGTTGAACACCAGGTTGGAGCCATCGAACTGTCCGTTGCCCAAATCGGAGAGCATGCGCACCGAGGTGGCGCCGCCGACCAGGCCGCCGAGGTAGCGCATCGGATTCTTGCCCTTCTGCCCAGCCCAGTACGACAGCGGCGCGCCGTTGGCGACCACCGGGCCAGTGATGTCGGGATTGGTGGCCGCAAGCAGCATCGAGGCCCACCCACCCTGACAGTTGCCGATGATGACGGGCTTGGGCGAGTGGGGATGGAGCCGGCGCACCTCGCGCACGAAGTCGGCCTCGGCTGCGGTGACGTCTGCGAGCGTCTGGCCCGGCATCGGCAGGCGGGTGAAGGTGACGAAGTAGGTCGGATGGCCGCCGTGGATCGCCGCACCGACCTCACTTTCGTGCTTAAAGCCGCCGATGCCAGAACCGTGACCGGCGCGCGGGTCGATGATGATATAGGGTCGGCCATCCTCACGCACGCTCACAGCCTCGGGCGGGATGATGCGCACCAGGGAGTAGTTGACCGGCCGCGGCAGCTCGGTGCCATCGACGACGACCTCGTGGTCCCAGCTCAGCACGGTCTTGTTGCTGCCCTCCTCGTGCTCGACGAAATGGTTGCCGCGTTCGCGCATGGCGTCGGCGAAGAGCACCGCACGCTGCGCACTATCGGTCGCATACGCCCACCAGTGCTGCGCCATCGTCGGGGTCATCAGGCTGTCGGCCACCTTCTGCCAGGCCTCGAGATTGGCCTTCGTGGTCTGCTGTGCATGCTCCATCGCTTGCTTGCCATGGGTCTGCAGGATGAACTGCAGATTCCGGCCGTATTGGAGATAGTCATCCTCCTGGCCTTGACCGCTAGCACGGCTGCTGCCGACGGTAGAGCCGAGTGCGCTCCAGGCCTGGGTCCAGTCGGTCAGCGCGTTGCGCGCGTCCGTTTGCGGGAACAACTTCGTGAAATCGAACATCTGACTCTCCCCTTCCCAATGACAGCGGGAAGCTTGTGGTGGACTGGCTGATGCGATCAGGCGCCTGTGCCGAGTGGTCTTGGTGGCCGGGTGGTCTTGGTGGCCGGGTGGTTTTGGTGTCCGGGTGGTTTTGGTGTCCGGGTGGTCTTGGTGATGGGTGCGTTCAACGCGAGGACCGGGCTGCAACCTCAGGCGTTGCTGACAATGCGCAGCGTGTGTCGGGCG
Source organism: Halochromatium sp. (assembly GCF_054919635.1). NCBI lineage: Bacteria > Pseudomonadati > Pseudomonadota > Gammaproteobacteria > Chromatiales > Chromatiaceae > Halochromatium > Halochromatium sp. The sequence goes on from NZ_JBUDPI010000137.1 coordinate 8,239, forward strand.
ATCATCCGCTCCTCGTCGGTCGGGATGACCCAGACCGAGGGCCTTCGGTCTGCTGCGCTGATGCAGCGCTCTTTGGCGGCATTGGCGTCCGGGTCGATCTCAATGCCGAGCCAGGCCGCATCGGCGCAGACACGCGCTCGAATCTCCGCATCGTTCTCACCAACGCCGGCGGTAAACACCAGCGCATCCAGGCCGCCGATGGCGGCACAGAGTGAGCCCAAGGTCTGGCCGATGCGGTAGACGAAGTAGTCGATGGCCTCTGCGGCGCCTGGATCATCGCTTTGATGCAGCTCGCGCAGATCATTGCTGACCCCAGAGAGTCCCAGCAGCCCGGACTGCTTGTAGAGGAGCCTCTCCAGGGCCTCGACGCCGAGCCCGTCCTCGCGCATCAGGAACAGGAGCACGCCTGGGTCCAGCAGGCCCGGGCGGGTGCCCATGGGTACACCGTCGAGCGCCGAGAAGCCCATGGTGGTCTCGACGCTGCGGCCTTCGCGGATCGCGGTCATGCTGCAGCCACTGCCGAGATGAGCCACCACCACCCGGCCGTCGGCCAGCTCGGGCGCGAGATAGCTCAGCTTCTCGACGATGTACTCGTAAGACAGGCCATGGAAGCCGTAACGCTTGACGCCTCGTTCTAGCAGCGCCCGCGGCAGACCGAAGTG
>NZ_JBUDPI010000138.1:0-8894 GCF_054919635.1 Halochromatium sp.
AGAGCGCATTGGCCTAGGAGCTCAGCGTCGCTGAGCCTAAGCGACGATTGATCTGGCGCGGATCGGTGGTGACGCTTGGGTCCCTCAGTGCTCGCGCCTTCGCCGCCGTTGTTCTCGGCGCTGTCTTGCGCGCCGACCGTTGTCGGGACTGTCTCCGGGGTTGGCAGCGATGCCGCCTGAGACTCGATCACCTCAACCGCTGCCAGATTGCTCGGGTCGCAGGAAAGGGGCAAATGCAGCGTGAAGCAAGAGCCGAGTCCCGGTGTACTGGTTACCGTGATCTGGCCGCCGAGCAGCTGCGCAAGCTCCTTGCTGATCGAGAGTCCTAGACCCGTGCCTCCGTAGCGCCGACGAGTCGAGCCGTCTGCCTGTCGAAAGGCCTCGAAGATGACCTCTTCCTTGCCGTCCGGAATGCCAATACCGGTATCAGTGACCGAGAGTGCCAGCGGGTAGTCCCCGTCGCCAGCCTTGATGGCGATCGTGACCTGCCCGTTCGGGGTGAATTTGGCCGCGTTCGAGAGGAAATTCTTGAGGATCTGGCGAATCTTGGCTTGATCGCTGTAGATGCGGTTTGGTGCTGCGGCACTGAGCTCAACGCGGAGCTTCAGCCCCTTCTCGGAAAAGATGGGACCAAGCATCACAACGAGCTCGTCGATCATCGGCTTGGGTGGGACCCATTCCAGATGAACCGTGACCGCACCTGCCTCGATTCGGGAGATGTCGAGCACGTTGTCGATCATCGTGAGGAGGTCTCGTCCGGCCTCGTTGATGACCCCTGCCTGGCGACGCTGGTCGTCATCGAGTCCAGATTCCTGCGCGGCGAGTAGTTTCGAGAGCAGCAGAATCGAGTTCAACGGGGTCCGCAGCTCATGACTGACGTTGGCCAGGAATTCCGATTTGTATCGATTCGATTGCTCCAACTGCCGCATGTGCTGGCGCTCCGCGCTGAGATGCTCGGCATGGCTGTGGGCAAGCGCATTCAGCTGCTCGCCAAGCTCTCTAACCTCGCTGGGGCCGCGCCATCGGAACCGCGGCATCTGGTCTGAGCGCAGGATGCTGCGGACGCCACTGGTCAACTGTTGGCCGAAATGCTCTGCACGGGACGCCAGCCAGCGTGCGATGATCAGCACGACCAGGATCAGCACCAGCACGATACTGAGCACACGTCCGACCAATGCATTGCGAAAATTCGCGATGGGTGAGGGGTCGACGGGTCGCCCGACCCAGAGCGGCTGAGCATTCTCGGTGAGGAACATCGGCACCCAGAGCAGCGGTGGTCCGTAGTCGCCTTTCCAAAGTGCCAGCTTGGCTTCATCGAAGATGGCCTCGAGGCCCGGAAAGTCGGCAAAGGCGAGCGCTTCTTCGCTGAATGGCTCACCGGGGCGCAGGTAGCGCCCATCGTCCGTTACCCAGAGGGTGTCGCGGTAGAAGTTGGCCAGGCCACCGACGTCGATGGTCATCATCAGGAGACCCAGTGGCTTGGTCTCGTCTTCAGGCTGTTTGCCGACGGGGCTCGCGAGCTGGAGTGTCATCAGCTGTCGAGGATCTTCACTGGCTGCAAAGGAGTTGACGCGGATACGGCTGACGATGACCTCGCCGGTCTTGAGCTTGAGACCAGCGTTGGTGAAGCCCCGGCTCGGGGGATCGGGCGGGTATTCGGTCGGACGCCATTCGCGCGTGGCCGCATCGCGCTGAAGCCAAAATCGCTCGTTGCCATCGCCGTCGACGAAGAGGATCTCGATCAGGTCGGCCTGGTCACTAAGCATCTGGTTAATCCAGCCGGTGTAGCGCGCCCGGGCAAGGTCGATCGTCTCTTCATTGCTGGCCTCGCCAAGGATCATGCCAGGCTCCGGGAGCTTGGCCAGCAGTCGAATCATCTCGTGGCGACTGGCAAGATGTTGGTCGAGATCGCGAAAATCCGCGCGTAAGTTCTGTAAATAAGCCTTCTGGTAGAACAACGCGGTACGATCAAGCACCAGCGGCAGATTGATCAGCACGGCCACGATCAGTGGCACCAGGCCGAAAGCGAGCAATAGCAGTAGGATGTAATAGCGAAGCTTCATTCGGAGCTGAGCCAGCGCGAGCGCATCATGAGTTTAAAGAACGCAATAAGGCGAGAGCTAGGCGTTGCTCGCTCCCTGTACCAGCGCTACCACAGCGCCGATGGGGCTTGGCGCGATTCGCTGTTGGGCGAGTTCGTGCGACCCGGTGATCTCGTGTTCGACATCGGCGCTCATGTCGGGGATTGTATCGCGAGCCTGCGCCGGCTGGATGCCCGGGTCGTTGCCGTCGAGCCGCAGCCCGCATTGGCGCGAGCATTGCGCATCTTGCACGGTCGCGACCGCCAGGTCGTTCTCGAGCGGGTCGCGGTCGGTGCTGCCACGACCGATGCGGAGATGCATCTCAACCTTGCCAATCCAAGCGTGAGCTCGATCTCGAGCGCGTTCATCGATGCAGCTCAACATGGACAAGCCTGGCAAGGACAGCGTTGGGAGACCAGACTCCGTGTTCCCGTTACCACGCTGGATGCCTTGATAGCGCGTTACGGAGAGCCGCGATTCTGCAAGATCGATGTCGAAGGCTATGAAGTCAGCGTCTTGCAGGGATTAACTCATCCATTAGCCGCCTTGTCCTTCGAGTTCACGACTATCCAGCGCTCGGCCGCGCTGCAGGCCCTCGAGCAATGCGAGCGGATCGGTCGCTATCGGTACAATGCGTCTCTGGGTGCCAGCGGCTCATTGGTGCATGACGACTGGCTGAGTGCCAACGAGATCGGCTGCTGGATCGAGCAACTGCCTGAGGCGGCGAATTCCGGCGATGTCTATCTGGCTCGATCTGATGGCTAAACCGGATACACCGCGGGGCTCGGTTCTGCTGCAGAGGGACTGCACATCAACCTGTTTGGGCGAGATTCATCAGTGATGCGGCACTCTTCGAGTAAGGGCGTGAAGTAATGGTTGCGATCGATTCGGCCCTGGCATTCTGGCTCGTCCGGCCTGGACAAGCTGAGCTGCGAGCCGAGACGCTCGCGCCGCTTGCACTGGGGCAGGTTGAGGTGGGCACGCTTTTCAGCGGCATTAGTCGGGGCACCGAGTCCCTGGTGTTTCGCGGCGAGATCCCAGAGAGCGAGTACGAGCGGATGCGTGCCCCGTTTCAGGCTGGGCAGTTTCCGGGGCCGGTCAAGTATGGCTATATCAGCGTGGGCCGCATCGAGGCCGCCGATGAGGCCGAACTCCTCGGCCAACAGGTGTTCTGCTTGTATCCGCACCAGGACCGCTATCGGGTGCCTGCAGCGGCCGTCCATCCACTGCCAGAAGACCTGCCGGCCGAGCGGGCCATCCTCGCCGCGCAGATGGAGACCGCCATCAACGGCCTCTGGGACGCACAGCCGCGCCTCGGTGATCGGATCGCAGTTGTCGGTGGCGGGGTACTGGGCTGCCTCTGCGCCTGGCTGGCGAGTCGCATCCCAGGTTGTGAGGTTGAGCTGGTCGATATCAATCCGCACCGCGCTGAGACGGCCGCGGCCTTGGGCCTCAGGTTCCGGGGGCCAGCGGCCGCGCGTCCGGATGCGGACCTGGTGATCCACGCCAGTGGAACCGCCGACGGCTTGACGACAGCGCTCGCGCTCGCGGGCGTTGAGGCTAACGTACTGGCATTGAGCTGGTTTGGCAGCCGAGCGGTACCCCTGCCGCTGGGCCAGGCCTTCCATCAGCGGCGGCTAACGCTGCGCTCCTCGCAGGTTGGCCGCCTGCCGCTTGAGCAGCGCGCGCGCTGGGATCATCGCCGGCGCCTGCAGCTGGCCCTGTCGCTATTGACTGACCCAGTGCTTGACGTATTGATCAGTGGCGAGGATGGCTTCGCGAACCTGCCGGCGGTGATGGCTGAGCTGGCGAGCACCCCTGGCGACACACTGATGCATCGTATCCGTTATCCTAGAAACGATCGTTGAGCGGGGCGGGGAACACCACGGCTGGATGTAGGGGGAATGACCATGTATAGCCTTTGCGTGCGCGACCACATCATGATTGCACACAGCTTCCGCGGCGAGATCTTCGGCCCCGCCCAACAATTGCATGGCGCCACCTATGTGGTCGACTGTGAGCTACGGCGCCGGGAGCTGGACCCGGATGGCTTGGTGGTGGATATCGGCAAGGCCTCGATGGTGCTGCGGGAGGTGCTCGGGGAGCTCGATTACCAGAACCTGGACCAACATCCGGCCTTTAAGGGCCAGAATACGACCACCGAGTTTCTTGCCCGCGCGATCTTCGACCGGTTCGCAGCGCGCATTAGCGCGGGCGAGCTCGGTGAGTCGGCGAAGGGGCTGAGCGTGATGCGGATTCAGTTGAGCGAATCGCATGTGGCCTGGGCCGCTTTTGAGGCTGAGCTGCCAGCCCTCTAGCTGTCGAACGCGGCGCGGCATCGGCTGAACCGTCATCTGGCGTCTAATCCCTTTGACTCTCAGGGCACGCTGGGCGGCGATCCAGCCGAGACCCTGGCCTGGCTAGCGACTGGCTGACCAGCCACGGATCTGGCTTGCGACTGACTTGGCTGGCTACTGGCCAGAGCTCCAGCGTCCACTCCTGGAGGACAACACCCATGATCGAGCATCAGTTCCGCGTCGCGCTGCACGACACCGATGCCGCGGGCGTGCTGTTCTTCGCGCATCTGTTCCGGCATGCCCATGATGCCTACGAGGCGATGATGGCGCGGATTGGCTGGCCAGTCGATGGCCTGATCAGAGCAGGTCAGCTCGCCCTGCCGTTGGTGCACGTCGAAGCCGATTATCGCCGGCCGCTGCGCCATGGCGATCAAGTCGAGGTCGACATCGAGCTGAAGGCCCTTGCCGAGCGCCGCTTCAGCCTCGCCTATCGATTCGTCAGTGCGGATCAGGAAGTGGCCACGGCGCTCAGCGTCCACGTCGCGATCGATCCTGACACAGGCCAGCGTCAAGCGCTGCCGAAACCGCTCATCAGCGCGCTGTCTGCGTGATCGCGTACCTATCTGACCCGCTGGCGTGTGGCCCGCCACGACATCAGCCAAGTGCGCGAGCCAAGACCCCGCGTCTAGGTTTGTCCACGCAACGATCTGCTCCGATCAGCTCGATCAGGTTCATCTTCGGTATTGCTGCCACCAGGCTGTACGAGGGCCTGGGCACAGGCAATCAACGCCTGCCGGTCGCGCTTGCCGGAGCTCAGTCTTGGCAGTGTGTCGAGACGCGCGAAGGCTCGAGGTCGTTGATGCGAAGACAGATGACTACGGCACCAGGTCTCAAGCTCTAATGGCTCGAGATTGCCTGTATAAAGCGCAGCCAGTCGATGGCCCCAAGTCGGATCAGGGACCCCGACGACGGCGACCTCAGTGATCTGATCGAGCCGGGCGAGCTCGTGCTCGATCTCAGCGGGCAGCACGTTGATGCCGGCAATCAATACCATATCATCGGCGCGTCCTCGCACCTCTAATCCGCCGGCCGAGCGCCGACAGGCCAGGTCCGAGGTCTGCAACCAGCCGTCCACAAGGCCCTCGCCCGGGGTGCGCGTCGGATTGGCATAGCCAAGCATCAGCATGGGCGCTCGGATGCGCAGCGGCTGGTCTTGCCGTGGCCCTTCATCACAGCTTGGGCAGTTGAGCTCGACATCGCCGAGCGGAATCAGCCCCCCCTGTGTCAGGCCATCGGTGCCGATCCAGTTGCCGGCGATCTGCGAGAAGGTCTCGGTCATGCCATAGCCCAGATAGACTGGCCAGCCCCGCGTGACTGCGCGCCGGGCTAGACGCCGGTCGAGTCCCTGTCCCCCGACGAGCGTCACGCGCAGCAAGGGCGGCGGCGTCGGATCGATGCAGAGCAAGCGCTCGAGCATCGCCGGGACAAGGGAGAGGTGGGTGATCTGCTCGTCCCAAAGCACTCTCTGGACCATCTCGGCGTCGAAGCGCGACTCAATGATCAGCTCGGCACCCGCGATCGCGCAGCGGTAGCCGAGCGCAAGCCCGCTAACAGGGGGGCGGGGCAGCACGCAGAGCCAGCGGTCGCCGAGCCGGAGATCGAGCCGCTTGTTCACTGCCAGACAGGAGGCGGTGACATTGGCCGCGCTCAACATCGCAATCTTGGGCTCTGCGCTGCTGCCGCTGGTCTCGACCAAGACCGCAGGCGTTGTCTCAACAGCGGGCACCAGGCTGTCCGTTTGTGTTGCCGTGTCTGGACCTGGCCCCGCTCGCGTGGCTCTACCTGTTGGTCGAGGTCGAGCTGCTGGCGGTGAGGTTCCTGAACGCGTGGCTGCGGATACAGGGGATGCGTGGTTGCGGATCAGAGCACCGGCCCCAACGCCTGTCAGCGACGCAAGATCAGGATCTCCCTCAAGGGGCGCCCAGCACCATTCAGCCCCGGTCGAGCGAATCAGTGACTCGCGCCTTGTGCGAGGCAGATCGGCGCGAACGGGCAGCATCGCGACACCAAGTCGAGCCAGCGCCCATTGCATCAGGATCGAATCCAGCACCGGCGTGGTTGGACAGAGCACCAGCTCAACAGCCGCTACGCCAGCATTGACCAAAGCCGTCGCCCGTTGATCGATGAGAGTGGCTAGCTGAGCGTAGGAGTAACAGCGGTCGCTGATCCGCAGCGCGCTAGCATCGCCGAGCGCGCGCCGGCGCTCCATCAGCGGGCTCAGGTCGCAGTGCTGGTCTCGGGGATTGGCGGTCTCATCTGAATCGTTCATGACGCCTTGAGATCGTCACAGAAGGGTTAGGCTTGCCAAGCGCGAAATCTGTGCCCCTCGACGAGCATCCGCGAGCGGCTGCGCTGAGCCAGCGCAAGCAAACGAACAGTTGATCTTGACCGCAAAGAATCTCCGACGCTAGGGTCTTGCGGCGATCGCAGTGCCGCGATTCTAGCCTCCAGTAAGGGCATCTGATAAAGCCCGCCGACAAGGTTCACACGACTATGCCGCTTGCCTTCCCCTTTTCTGCCATCGTCGCCCAAGAAGAGATGAAGCTCGCGATCCTGATCGCAGCGACCGATCAGAGTATCGGCGGCGTGCTCGCGTTCGGGGATCGCGGCACCGGCAAGTCGACCGCCATTCGTGCACTGGCCGCGCTGCTGCCGGCGATGCGGGTGGTCGATCGCTGCACCTATAACTGCGATCCGGACGCCCCGGAGTCTGGACTCTGCGAGCAGTGTCGCGAGCGCAAGGCGAACGGCAAGCTCAAGGTCCGCAAGGCGCAGGTGCCGGTGGTCGACCTGCCATTGGGGGCGACCGAGGATCGCGTGATCGGTGCACTCGATTTGGAGAAGGCGCTAACCCGCGGTGAAAAGGCGTTCGAGCCCGGTCTCTTGGCGCGCGCGCACCGTGGCTTCCTCTACATCGACGAGGTCAACCTGCTCGAGGATCATCTGGTCGATTCGCTGCTCGATGTCGCCGCCAGCGGTGAGAACGTGGTCGAGCGCGAAGGCCTGAGCGTGCGCCATCCGGCCAAGTTCGTGCTGGTCGGCAGCGGCAACCCGGAAGAGGGTGAGCTGCGACCGCAGCTGCTCGATCGCTTTGGCCTCTCGGTTGAGATCAGCACCCCGCAGGACCTGAAATCCCGGGTTCAGGTGGTGCGTCTGCGCGACGAGTTCGAGCGTGATCCGCCGGCCTTCATCGAGAGGTACAAGCGTAAGGATGGCAAGGTGCGGCGCCAGATCCTGAATGCGAAGGAGCGGCTGCCCAACGTCGAGGTGCCGGATGCGGCGCTCGAGCGCGCCTCCGAGCTCTGCATGAAGCTCGGCACCGATGGTCTGCGCGGTGAGCTGACGCTGATTCGGGCCGCTCGCGCCTTTGCCGCACTCGAGGGTGACGAGACGGTGACCGATGAGCACCTGAAGCGGGTCGCGCCGCCGGCCCTGCGCCATCGACTGCGGCGCAATGTGCTTGACGACGCCGGCTCCACAACCCGCGTTGAGCGCGCGATCGAGGAGCTATTCGGCGAATGAGCGCTGTCTTTCGCGGGGCCTGTCTGCCGAGCACTGATGGCGACCCCAATCGCCATCTGACCGCGCTCGGGCGGTACGGCAGGCAACCGGTCCCGGCTTCGGGTCTTTCTTCAGCACGATGAACGATGAGCATCCATCGGCACTGCCCGATAACAGCGCGCGCTGGGATGATGCCTGTCTCGCGGCGGCGCTGTTCGCGGTCGATCCGGCCGGCAGCGGCGGTATCTCGGTGCGAGCATTGCCGGGACCGGTGCGCGACCTCTGGATGGAGCTGCTACGCGAGCTATTGCCGCCGGAGCTGCCGTTCCGGCGCATCCCCTTGCATGTCGCCGATGGCCGGCTGCTCGGCGGTCTCGACCTGGCGGCCACGCTGCACGCTGGGCGTCCGGTCGCCGAGCGCGGTCTGCTAGCCGAGGCCGATGGCGGCGTGGTGCAGTTGGCGATGGCCGAGCGGGTGGGGCGCTCCACCGCAGCCTATCTGAGCACGGCGCTCGATAACGGCGAGATCCAGGTCGAGCGTGACGGGATCACCGCGCGCACCTCTGCGCGGGTCGGCGTGGTGGCGCTCGATGAAGGTGCCAATGAGGAGGAGCAGGTGCCGCACACCCTGCTCGATCGCTTCGCCTTCCTCCTCGATCTCGGCGATATTCGCTACAACGAGGCCATTCCCTCGGATATCGAGGTCAGCCAGATCCAGTCGGCGCGGCGCAGGCTGACCGAGATCGAGGTCGACGGCGAGGCGATCGAGGCGCTCTGTGGCACCGCGCTGGCGCTCGGCGTCGATTCGCTGCGCTCCTCGCTCGCGGCCTTCCGCGTGGCGCGGGCCTCGGCTGCGCTTGCCGGCCGTGAGCGGGTCGAATCCGCCGATGTGAGCGCGGCGGCCCGCGTGGTGCTGGCGCCGAACGACGACCCCGGCTCAACCGGGGTCCGCGCG
>NZ_JBUDPI010000139.1:0-8800 GCF_054919635.1 Halochromatium sp.
ACACGCTGAAGCGCCAGGGCGGCAATCCGTTCCGCGATTTTCAGCTCCCCCAAGCGGTGATCGCACTCAAACAGGGTGCCGGCCGACTGATCCGCGATCCTCAGGATCGGGGCGTGCTGGTGGTCTGCGACCCACGTTTGAACAGCCGCAGCTATGGTCGAGTCTTTTTGAGCAGCCTACCGCCGATGCGTCGAACCGATGACCTCGCTGAATTGGAGGCCTTCTTCGCTCAGCCGCTCTCAGAGAACGCTGCGCGCCCAAGGGCCACGGACTAGGTGCACTGCTGTGCCTTGCTGGCGCTCATCGGCTGGTCCCCAGAAGCTGGCCCCAGAAGCTAGTCTCCAGAAACCAGCGCCAGCATCTGCTCGTAGCTGAGCTTGCCGCCGTCGTCGGCCCCGCTGAGCAGGCCGTCGGCGAGATCCCGCTTGCTGGCATGCAGCTTCAGGATGCGCTCCTCGATGGTGTCCTTGGCCACCAGTCGATAGACGGTCACCGGCCGCTCTTGGCCGATGCGGTGGGCGCGGTCAGAGGCCTGGTCTTCAACCGCTGGGTTCCACCAGGGGTCCATGTGGATCACGTAGTCGGCGGCCGTCAGGTTCAGCCCTGCACCGCCGGCCCGGAGGCTGATCAGGAACAGCTCGCCCTCGCCGGCCTGAAACGCGTCCACGGCCGCGCGCCGCTGCGGCTCTGGGGTCGAGCCATCCAGATACTGATAGCGGATCTGGCGCCGGTCCAGATGCTCGCGGATCAGGCTCAGATGGTCGACGAACTGACTGAAGACCAGGGCCTTATGGCGGTTGTCGAGCAGCTCATCGACGATCTCAGCAAAGGCCTCGAGCTTGGCGCTCGGCAGCTCGGTGTCGGGCAGTGCCAGGCGCGGATGGCAGCAGACCCGGCGCAGGCGCATGATCTCGGCGAGCAGCAACAGCCGCTTATGACCAGGGGCCGCCTTGCTGCCCTCGGCATCGAGCCGCTCCATCGCCTCTCGGCGCAGCGCCTCGTAGAGTGCCATCTCGCCTGTGCTGAGCTCGAGCTGTAGGTTGATCTCGGTGCGCGGTGGTAGCTCAGCGAGCACATCGGTCTTCAATCGCCTGAGAATGAACGGCTTGAGCAGCTGGCGCAGACGTTGGCGAGCACTCTGGCTCTTCTCTTGCTCGATTGGGAGCGCGAAGCGCTGATTGAACCGCTGCAGTGAGCCGAGCAGCCCCGGATTGATGAACCGGAACAGGTTCCAGAGCTCGCCGAGATGGTTCTCGATCGGGGTGCCGGTGGTGATCATCCGGAAGCCGCCCTTGAGCGCCATGATCGCCTGCGAGCGCTTGGTCATCGCGTTCTTGAAGGCCTGCGCCTCGTCGGCAACGATGGTTTGCCAGTCGATCTGGCTCAGGCGCTCGCGCTCGCTCTGCAGCAGCCCATAGCTGCAGACGACCAGATCAAAAGGGCCAGCCTCAGCAAGCATCGCGCCGCGGTCGCCATCGCCGAAGCGCAGTGGTCGCAGCGTGGGCGCAAAGCGCTGCGCCTCGTCCAACCAGTTACCACAGACCGAGGTCGGCGCCAGCACCAGGGTCGGCCCCTGCGGCGCCCGTGTGAGGATCAGGGCCAGGGCCTGAATGGTCTTGCCAAGCCCCATATCGTCAGCCAGGCAGGCACCGGCGCCCCAGTGGGCGAGTCGCGCCAGCCAGCGAAAGCCTTCCAGTTGATAGTCGCGCAGCTCGGCTTGCAGCGTCGACGGCAGCTCCGGCTCAAAGGCCTCGATCTGCGCCAGGCGATCGAGCAGACCGCGCCATTCCTGACTCGCCTCGACCTGCATGCCGTCGATCAGCTCATGCACAGCCGGCGCTGCCAGCGGATGGAAGCGGCCATCATCGGTCAGCCCAGCCAGACCCTGCAAACGCCGGCGCAAGGCGCTGCTCAGGACCAGAAAATCGCCCTCGCCGAGGCGCACGTAGCGTCCCTGTGCAGAGGCGACACGCTCGATCAGCTCGCGCATGGCCAACACCCGACCGTCATCGAGCTGCAGTCCACCGGCGATATCGAACCAGTCGTTCTTCTGGCGGACCTTGACCTGAAGACGGCTGAGGCCAAGCTCCTCGCTGAGCGCGATACGCCGCCCCTGCGGCCAATCCAGCTGCACCTGCTCGCCCAGCGCATGCAGTTGCTCGAGCGCTGCCAGTGCGTCGGCCGGATCGGGCAGCGTCCAGGTCCAGTCTTGCTCACCGTCCCAGTCGAGTGCGCCAGGAGATCCCTGCCCCTGACTCGGATCGAGACCTCTATCCATGCCCGACTCCATCGCGGAGCCCAAGGCCGGACAGGCCGCGATCACGGCCTCAGCCGCGTCTCGCTCGGCCTGCAGATTGCGGGTGCAACGCAACGGTCGTCCGTCACGCTCGGTGAACAGGCTGGCGCGACCCGCACCTGGGCGCAGCTGCGGACCGATCTCACCGAAGGGATGGAAGAAGAGGTCCAGCTGCAGGCCCTCATCGCAGGGTGTCAGATGCAGATGTGGGCAGAGATCAGCCTCGATCGATTCGGCCTGGCTATCGCCACCGCCGATATCCGAGTGCACGGTGAGCATCGGCGCCACGGCCGTCAGACTAGCCAATAGGGTTTGCTCGCCGGCCCGGGGGACCACCAACCCCTCGGGTCCCAGGATGCGCGCGATCTCGCGATGGCCAGCGTCGAACTGGATCAGGCGCAGCCGCTGTGGGGTCTCCTGCACCGGCAGCACTGAGCGAGCTTCCTGCGGATAAGGCTCGAGACTGACGAGGATGTCCTGCTCACGACGGATCACGCTCAGGGTCGGCGAGCCGCTCACCAGCTCGACGGGCGCTTCAGGCCGATCCGGCCGGAACACCAATGGATGGCCGACCGCCGCCATCAGGGCGCGGTCGCGATCGAGGTCGTGGCTGCTGCGCGTGTAGCCGCTCGTCCAGCCGGCCTGCTGCTCGCCCCTGATCGCCTCGCAGATGGCGCGATCCTTAGACGTCAGATAGGGGAATCGTTGCGGCTCATCGGTCAGGCGCTGCAGCGAGACGGCTCGGCCCTGGGTCCAGCTGCCGCGTTTGGTGCGCTTCTGCTCGCGCGGCTCGAGCACGGCAGTCTCGTCGTAGAGCGTCAGCAGCCACGCCATGCGGCGGTCGACCTCCTGCCGCTGCCGGACCCGATCCGCGCTGAGGTCGCGCTGCTCGGCCAGCCCTTTGAGCGCCTCGAGCGCGATCTCCCAGGTTGGCTTGGGCGCGAGCAGATCGGTCAACAGCACCTGATCGGCATCTGGATCGGGATCGCGACCGGGCATCGCCAGTGTTGGCAATCCGTCCCCGACATCGAATCGCTGCAACAGTGCAACGACCTCGCGCACATACCAGTTGAGACCCGCGCGGGTCGCCTCGACAGCGTTGCGCTTGAGCGCCGTTAGGCTGTCGCTCGCCGGCCGCTTGCCGAGCCAGTACAGACAGAGCGCCTGGAACAGCGCCGGAAACGGACCCCGAGGCGCCATGCTATGCAGCAGCCAGGCGCTCTCAGCGACATTGGCCTGACCAGCAAGCACCGCGGCCAGATCATCGAGCAGCCGGAAGACCGGCTCGAGCAGGTCGGTAACGCTGGCCTTGAGACAGACCGCAACCAGATGCCGCACACGCTCGAGGTCTGCCGGCTCGCCACGCTGCAGCAACGCCAGCAGATGCAGCACGCCGGCGATACCGGGCACATAGAGGTTGCGCTGACGACTGCGGCGGCGAAGCGCTTGCAGCGCAGACTCATAGGCGTCGATCGCCTCCGGATAGGCGCCACGCAGCATCTGTAGCCAGCCGGTGAGGATCAGGGCTTGAGGATCATCGCGATCAGCCAGGAGCTCAGGCACCCGCTCCGTCTGACCACGCAACAGACGCTGCTCGGCAAGCGCATCGGCGGCATCCGGGTCGGAGGCCGCCAGTGGACCGAGCAAACGCTCCATCAGCTGGTAGGAGCTCGGCCGGGCGCGCAGATCGAGCGCGGCCTCGCGCAACATCGGCGCCAGTGCCAACAGCTTGAGGCGCGCTGGCAGGGTCTCGAGCCAGGCCGGATCGGCTGAGCGCGTGCAGATGGTCGCCAGCGGCTCCACCTGCCGATAGCGCACCTGAGCCAAGGATTCGCTGTCCTGCAGCATCAGCATCCGCAGCACCTCGTCCTCGCGTCCGGCATAGACGGCAATACGCAGCAGCCGAAAGCGCCGCTCCTCACTGGGCCGATCCCAGGAGTTGCGCATCATGCTTGGCACCACCCGCTCAGCAGCAGCGACAATGGCATCAAAGCTGCGCTCAGCGACCGTCTCCCGGGTCAAGGGCTCCAGTAAATCCGGATGGCAAACCAGATTGTGACGCTTCTGCTCCAGCAGCCCCTGATCGAGCATGCGCTCGCGCCAGGCCTTGCCGAGCCGTGCCTTCAGTGGGGTGCCACGGCGGTCCTTCCAGCCCAGCGCGTCGAGCAGGAGCCCGAGACTGGTCTGGCTGATCGGTTCGCAGACCACCGAGAGCGCGCGCAAGATGCGCCGCTCGTCGGCCACAAGGGCTTGATAGGCGAGGCGTCGATCCGTCATGGCGAGCGATGAACGCGGAGGTGTAGGAGGCGGATGGCTCGTCGTTCCCTTGGCTTCAACACGGGGCAGCTCTTGCAGTGAGCAAAAGCGATCATGGTACAGTTTCAGCAACCATCGTCCACTGAATATGCGCCCAATGCGATGAAGATCTTGGCCCTGGAAACCTCAGGCAACCACTGCTCGGCGGCCTTACTGACCGGCGATCGGCTTGAGCAACGCTGTGAGCATGCCCCACGCCAGCACGCCGATCTGATCCTCGGTATGCTGGATGCGCTGCTCGAGGAGGCGGGCCTCAGGCTGACCGAGCTGGATGCCATCGCGTGTGGCCGTGGCCCCGGCTCGTTCACCGGGGTGCGGATCGCAGCCGCCGTTGCACAGGGGGTCGCCTTTGGCGCCGGCCGGCCGGTCATCGGCATCTCGACGCTCGCAGCGACGGCGCGGGCCGCGTTTCGCCACAGCGGCCAACGCAAGATCGCCTGCGCGCTCGATGCACGGATGGACGAGGTCTACTGGGGCTGCTACTACCTCGAGGGCGATGGAGAGGCTAAGTTGCTGGATCAGGAGTTGGTCGTCGCACCCGAGCAGACGCCTGCCCTACCGCCTGGCATCTCGGGCACCAGCTGGTGCGCGGCCGGAAGTGGCTGGGTCGGCTATCCCGGCCTCCGAGATCGCCACCAATCCGAACTGCTAATCTGCCAAGAACCGATCTCCGCCATCATCCCAGAGGCCAGCGACGTCGCCTGGCTAGCCCGCGCGGCCTTCGATCAAGCACAGCGGCCCGACCGCGCGGCACCGGTTTATCTGCGAAATCGCGTCGCAGAGGTTAGCCGCAAGAGCGCTGCCTCCATTTAGCCATCGAGCGGCCAAGCCAATACCTTCTCCGAGAGAGCTGCCGTTATGACCCGGTGCTCAGATGGTGGCTACGCCCCAGTTTGGGGGCGTGATGGTGGCAATGCCGACGCATGCAGGACACCACGTAATGGATCAGGGTCGCCTCAACCGCGACGAACACGATCAGCCCCACTGCGATTCTCAGTTCTGGCTCGGGCTGTGACAGCCCTAGGGTTAGCCAGGTCACAAAGCCCGTGATCCCGGCGATGACAGTCATCAGCGCGAACGGCCATACCGAGGAAAAACACGTCTTGCACAGTTTCATAGGAACCATCCTCGGGCGCCAAAACGCAACCTGTTTTTCAGTTTTTGGTCGAATACTTTACAAGCATAGCGGAAAAGCCGGCTGTCCACGACAACAGCCACGTCAAATCGCAGCATCCAACAGACACTAAGCCCGCCCGTCCGCTACCGAACAAGGTAAAGCCTGTTCAAAACCAAAACAACAGCATTTTGAACAAATCATTACAGCAACAAAACATCGTCAGCCTCGCGGCCACCTGCCTTGCCGAGACCGACCCCGCGACCAAGGTCGCGCTCACACGCCAGGTCACCGCCCGCTGGGCCGCCGGAGAGATCGCATCCGACACGCCACCCGACTGGCGTCCACTGGATACGCCGGGACGACCGGCCAAGCCCGTCTTGGTCGATGCACGGGAGCTACCGAAACGCAAGCTCAGTACCCCCGAGGGCCTGGTCTCGCTGGTCCACGCCGTCGCCCACATCGAATTCAACGCCATCAACCTCGCCTGGGACGCCGTGCAGCGCTTTCCGCAGATGCCCAAGTCGTTCAAGAGCGACTGGATCCAGGTCGCCGCCGAAGAGGCCGAGCATTTCGTCTTGATGCAAGAGCGACTGCAAACCTTGGGCCAGGACTATGGAGACCTACCCGCCCATGACGGCCTCTGGGACATGGCATGCCGTACCGCCGGCGATGTGCTCGAGCGCATGGCACTGGTGCCGCGGGTGCTCGAAGCACGCGGTCTCGACGTCACACCCGGAATGATTGAGCGGCTGGGAAGGATTGGAGATCATGACACCGCCGATCGCCTCGCGATCATACTGCGCGATGAGATCGGGCACGTGGCGATTGGCAGCCGCTGGTTCCACCATCTCTGCGATGAGCGCGGGCTGGAGCCGCAGGCCACCTCGTTGGCGATGATCCAACGTCACCTGCGAGGCGAGGTTCGCTGCCCGCTGAATCGCTCAGACCGGCGCCGAGCTGGCTTCAACGAGTCCGAGCTTGATGATCTCGAGGAATTGTGTGCTAGTAACCATCGGCCGGCGTAGAAACGCAGCCGAGATGGCAATTTGTTGAGCAGTCGAAGGCCAAAGCCGGTGCATTTATCAATTTTAGGACTGGCGCCGACCCGAACCCAATCGGTTTAACCCGGAGATTCCTCGAAAAAAGCGCTGCTTAGCTCGACTTTAGGGCTAGGCAGGTAAGCACCGTTGGGCACGCAAGGCACTTGCCTTGGCATCGGCAGCTACCGATGCGGGCGGAGCGTCGTCATCTGGTAACCGGTAGAAGACCAACCCGTTGGAGCTTCCAACAAGCGCTAATCATGACAAGACGCCTGAATGCAGCCTTAGTCCAGATCGGAGTGTTCATTTGCCTCTGCACGGGCCATGCCTTCGCGACGGACGCACCCGACATGGACGCCTTGAAGAAGGGTCTCTGGATCGATCGCGAACGACTCATGCAACTGCCAATGGAAGGACCCGCTTGGGACGAGCTACTTAAAGACGCCCAAACGCCCATCAAGAAGCCAGACCTGACCAATCAGGAGGAAAAGACCAATGTTCGCGTCTTCGCTAGAGCGCTGGTCTATGCACGCACCGGCGAGGACTCCTACCGAGACGAGGTGATCGCTGCGATCAAGGACGTGATGGGCACCGAAACCCGACCGGGCGGCCGCACGCTCGCGCTCGGACGCAACCTCATGGCCTATGTGCTCGCCGCCGATCTCGTCGGGCTGCCCCCAAACCTCGATGAGAGGTTTCGCAAGTGGCTTCGCGCCATTCCAACCTACCGTTATCCCTCCGGTAAGACCCTTGTCTCGACGCACGAGATCCGTCCAAATAACTGGGGTACGGCAGCAGGAGCAAGCCGCATCGCCGTTGCCGGTTACCTAGGCGACAGCGATGAGATCGAGCGAGCAGCCCAGGTCTTCAAAGGCTACCTTGGTGACCGCGGCGCGTACGCAGGCTTTAAGTACAAGAAGGTCGATTGGTGGCAGGCAAATCCTGATAAGCCTGTCGGAATCAACCCCGCTGGCGCGACACGGGAAGGCCACAGCATTGATGGCGTTCTTCCCGAAGAGATGCGTCGCGGTGGACCCTTCACCTCGCCCCCACCGAAAGAAAACTACGTCTATACCGGGCTTGAAGGCGCTCTAGCGCAGGCCGTGCTGCTCGAGCGGGCCGGCTACACCCCGTTTGAATGGCAGAATCGCGCCCTACTTCGGGCCTTCGAGTGGTTATACAATGAGGCCAACTTCCCAGCAGTCGGCAATGATACCTGGCAGCCTTATCTAATTAACTCCATCTATGGCACAGACTTTCCAGTTACGGTACCCAGTCGATACGGGAAGAACATAGGCTATACCGATTGGACACATAACAAAGAGGGCCGAAGCCGTTAGATTCATCGACCTCGACAATCGCTCCGACCAGAACCCAACGGGGTTACCCTTAGGCATCTTTGAATGACCTGGCACCCCAGAAGCTTCCCAGCGCAATCGCGTCATAGCGTTCGCATAGTCCTCTATAGAAGGAGTGAGGCTATCGGCGTAATCAGTTTGAAGTACTGACGTGCTGAGGTTCCGATGCCGCCGCTTGCCCTCGGGGTTGAGGCCATTAGTGACGTACCCTCCGGAGAGATCATCGCCGTCGATGGCAAGAGCCTGCGTTGCCCGCTTGATCGGGGTGCAGGGTTGGGTGGACTGCATCTGGTCAGTGCCCAGACGAGCAGCAACGCCGTGATCATGCGACAAGAGGCCAAATGTTCACGCGGTCGCAATTGGTGTCGACTCGTTTTTAACCGCAGTGCATGCGATTTAACAAAAGACCCTGATTTTTCTCCTCCAACTCACGGATTCACGTAATTGGCAATACAATTGTAATTCATTCCCAGGGCATTCAGCGACCCAAGGTCAAAAACATCTCCGATATTAGTTCTCAAGTAAGTACGCCAATCCAGCTCAGATACCAATAAATCGAGCCCTCGATCGACGAACGGACGGGAAAAGTACGGAGGCGAATACTCCGTCTCAGTCGTCGGGGGAGACAACACATCAGCATTGGCAGCCTGAATGCCATTGAATACGCAGCCCA
>NZ_JBUDPI010000014.1:0-24561 GCF_054919635.1 Halochromatium sp.
CGGTCAGTCAGGTGTCCTACATCGTGCTCGGGATCGGGCTGTTCGGCCCGCTCGGCACCGTCGCCGCGCTCGCGCACCTGCTGCATCAGGGACTGATGAAGGTGACCCTGTTCTTCTGCGCTGGCAATTATGCCGAAGAACTGGGGATTCACCGCATCGATGAACTCGACGGCGTTGGCCGGCGCATGCCACTGAGCAGTCTGGCCTTCACCATCGGCGCGCTCGGCATGATCGGCATGCCGCCGGTGGTCGGCTTCATCAGCAAATGGATGCTCGGCATGGGCGCGGTGCAGGCCGAGATGCCCTGGGTGATCGCGGTGCTGGTGGCCAGCACCCTGCTCAACGCGGCCTACTTCCTGCCCATCCTCAATCGACTCTGGTTTCGACCAGGACCAGCGCAAGGGGTCGGCGCCTGGCCGGCCGAGCGCGCGCCGAGCCGGCTCGAGACCAGCGCCTGGCTGCTGCTGCCGGCGCTAGCCACAGCGCTGCTGAGTCTGCTGGCCGGGATGCTGGCGGGGCTGCCTTTCAGTCCGTTGCAGTGGGCGACGCGGGTGGTGGATCAGACCTATCTCGCGTTATGACCGAGCTGAGCCTTACACCCTTCCCCCTCGCGCGCCTGCCCCTCGCGCCTTTGCTCTTCACAGCACTGCTGTGGCCCCTGCTGCTGGGACTGCGAACTGCATTCTGGGCGCTGATTGGCTTCGACCAGCCGCGCCATCACCGGAACAGCACCCTAAACCGCTCCCTGAGGCAGTCCCGGAAATGGCCACTAGACTGGCTCTGGATTAGCGCCCCCTGGCCGGCGCTCACGCTCGCCGTGCTGGGTGCCGATGGCAGCCTCTGGCTGGAGGCCTGGATGCTGGGAGGATACTGGGAGCTCGACGACCAACGCCGGCTGCTGCTGGCCTTCACCGCACTGCTGTGGGCACTGGCGGGCTGGTATGCTCGCGGCTACCTCGCCGCCGAGCAGGCCAAGGCCGCAGCCGGCGACCACAAGAGTCGCGGGCGGCTGCTGCGCTTCGCGCTCTTTTGGCCGCTGACGCTCTGCGGCAATCTGCTGCTGCTCGTCGCCGAGGATATCGCCAGCTTCTACCTTGGCTTCGCGCTAATGACCTTCTCGGCTTACGCGTTGGTGATCCACAATGGCAGCCACGAGGCACGCACCGGTGGTCTGGCCTATCTGGTCATGGCCGTGCTCGGGGAAAGCATGATCCTGGCCGGCTTGCTCTGGGGTGCCGGCACCGGCTCGGCACTGACCCTATCGCAGCTGCGGGCGACCCTGGCAACGGCTGAGATGGGCCTCTGGATGGGACTGCTGCTCTGGCTGGGCTTCGGGGTCAAGGCCGGGGTGATCGGGCTTCACCTCTGGCTGCCGCTGGCGCATCCGGTTGCGCCCACCCCCGCCAGCGCGGTGCTCAGCGGCGCGATGATCAAGGCCGGCCTGGTCGGCTGGATGAGCACGCTGCCGCTGGGCATGACCACCGTCGACGGCCCCTTCCACTGGCTCGGACTGGCGATGCTGGCAGCCGGCCTGGCCGGCGCCTTCGCCGCAGCCTTATGGGGCGTTGCACAACGCCATCCCAAGGCCGTGCTCGCCTACTCCAGCGTCAGCCAGATGGGTCTGATCGCAGCCCTGGTCGCAATCGGGCTGCTGCATCCAGACAGCTGGCCCGGGCTCAGCATCTTGGTGGTGTTCTTTGCCGCCCACCATGGCTTGAGCAAGGGCGCGCTGTTCCTCGGTGTCGGCATCAGCGAGCAGCCACCGCGCCTGTCTCCCTGGCTGCTCTGGACCCTGCTGACGCTGCCCGCGCTGTCGCTGGCTGGCGTATTGGGCTCCGGTCTGATCACCAAGTGGGGCACCAAGGCGGCGCTCGACGCAGCCGGTGAGAAAGGCTTGACGGTCTGGCTGAGTCTAGCCGCCGTCGGCACCACGCTGCTGATGGCGCGGACGCTCTGGCGTCAATGGAGGCAACAGCTGCAGACCAGTCAACCGCCGGACTCAAGCCAGACGAGCCAGACGAGAAAGCATCACACGAGCCCGCGCCTGCCGAGCCAACCTGCACCGCCGGCATCCGATGATCGGCGCCTTCTCGCACCGATGCCGCTGGCCTGGCTGCTCAGTGTCCTCGCTGCACTCGGCCTGCCGTTTTGGGCCAGTTGGCTTACAGACGGGCTTGCATATGGGCTTACAGCTGGACAAGCAGACGGATTCGCCTGGCCGCCACTCAGGGCACTTCCTACCCTACTCTGGCCGCTGGGACTCGGACTTTTAACGTCGGTCGTCATCGGCTGGAGCCTATATCGAGTAGCGCCACGACTGAGCCATTGGCTGCCGGTCGGTGATCTCTGGTGGCCATTGGCCACCTGCGGCCGTTGGCTATGGCAGCTCGCCCGCGGATTGCTGCGAAGACTCTCAGCCTTGCAAGCGGCCTGGGTCGCTTGGTGGCTAGCGCGCGAGCGCAATGGCCTGAGCGGCTTGGATGCACTGACGCGCGCCGAGGGCTGGCTGCGCCGCCAGTTGTCGCTGCTACTGCTGGCCGTGGCCCTGGGCTTGGCCGCTGTGCTGTTGCTCAGCACCCGCGGTACGCCGGTCTGGCCCTGAATAATCAAGGGTCGACACTAGAATGTGAGAGATATCGAGACGAGCGAGACTATGATACGGCTGCTCCTTCAGGGCCAGGATGAGGTCGGGCATGCTAGCGCGCGGCAGGGCGAATGCGGCACAAGGAATCGGCGCTGATCTAGGCTAGGTGCTTGATGCGCCGTTGATCAGAGACCGCATGATCTGAACCAACTCTGGACCATTGCTCTGATGCTGGCCGTGCAAACAGTTGATCAGCGCCTCTCGACGCTCGCGCATGTGCTCAGCTGTCACATTGATGTGGCCCATGGCCCATTCATTGAAGATCCTGTTCCTTAATGGCGTGATGCCGATCAGCAGGCAGTCCGTATGGCGTGGGTCATCGAGGATGCATAGGTAGCTTTTCAGGACCTCTTTTTGAGGCCCTTCCAAGACCTGAATGAAGTGGCCACCCCCCTGAGCAGAGAACACCAGTGACATCGTTTCGCTGATTATTGACTCTGGAGACTTGCAATATATTGAACAAGTCCTCTTCGCTCAGCGAGTCCGAGGCCGGACTTATGTACAGCAAAGCAATCAGGTCGGTCATAACACAACTCAAGGGATCAGCGTCGAGTGGCCTGCAGCTTGATCTGAGTGTAAACCCAAGCGTTGGACAGCTGGCAGGCTCACGGGTAAGGGTTCGAATCGGTCGAATATGCTATTGAAACGCACCAACACCTTTTCAAGGCTCGAGCCAACCGACACAGATGCGCCCTAACATCCAGCGGCCCTTCCCTAGCCCGAAGGTTGCCGGTCATCATGCGATCGATATCGGGCTGTTGGCGGTTGTCTGCGCCTATGTCATCAGCGCGCTCGTCGGACTGCCGCTCTTCCAGGACGGCGCCTGGTACTTCTTCAAGATCGCCACGCAAGGCGTTGCCGAGCTGCCGAATCTGCGTTTCACAGCGCTGTTGCCCCAGCTGCCAACCGTCTGGGCGGCGCCACTGGTCGAGGATGCGGTTATGCTGCGGCACATCTTCTCCCTGAGCTACATCGCCTTGCCGGTGACCTCGCTGCTCGGGTGCTGGCTGCTCGTGCGGCGCCAGGCGCCGGCGCTCATGTTGTTCCCGCTGCTCTGGTTCACGCTCAACCTGGTCAATTTCTCAGGTGTCTCGGAGCTGCTGTCGAGCCTTTATCTCACCTGGCCACTGGTGCTGGCGATGCTGCTCGCGCCCGAGCGGGCTTGGACGCAGTTCTACGCGAGCATCGCAGCGCCCATGCTGGTGGCGCTGCATCCGTTGGCGTTCTTGCCGGCGTTCGCGTTGGCTCTGCTCGCTGCCACCCTGGCCTGGCTGCGGCCGAGCCTGCAAAAGGCCTGGGCGTGGATTGCCGGGCTGTTGTTGGCCGGCGGCCTGTTCCGTTTGGCCTGGACGATCATAGGCGCCAACAGCTATGAGCGTGGGCGCCTCGAGGCCCATTCCGCGCTCCATTACCTGATGACTGAGACGCTTGGCCAACACCTGCTGCTCGGGGTTGCGCTGTTGCTGGGGGTCCTCTCAGCGGCGGGGATGCTCGCGCGCGGCGCGCTGCGCCTTTGGAGCCTGCGGCTTTCCGAAGCAGTCGCCTGGCTATTGCCGGTGATTGCGCTTCTGATCGGT
The DNA here is from genome assembly GCF_054919635.1 of Halochromatium sp. Classification (NCBI taxonomy): domain Bacteria; kingdom Pseudomonadati; phylum Pseudomonadota; class Gammaproteobacteria; order Chromatiales; family Chromatiaceae; genus Halochromatium; species Halochromatium sp. The sequence goes on from NZ_JBUDPI010000014.1 coordinate 4,222, forward strand.
CTCGAGATCCTGAATGGAGACGGCGTCAAGCTCAAGTCGGGGCTGAGCTTTGTGCTCGGGCTGGTGCTGATGGGGCTCACCTCGGCGGTGGTCCTGGCTCCGCTGCTACTGGAGCGGGTCAGCAACAAGGGCGCAGAGACCGTCCTCGATGGACGCGCCCGGATCAGCACGCTGATCGCAACCTGCATGGTGATGCTGCTGCTGGCCAAGTCCGCGGCCTGGTGGACAGCGACCCGCGGACTTCAGAACCTGCTCGCGGAGTCCCACGCGGACTGCATCAGGCTGAGCGCGACCGAGCCCTTTGGGCTGCAATGGCCGTGGATGGGCATCATCGACGATTGGGCAACGCCGATGAACGCGTTGGCGTTTCGGCCTTATCTGGTGCTTCAATCCAATCGAGGCATCGAGCCGGTGCCGCTGCTGCTGCGCCATAACCGGTGCGCGATTGCCCACGAGACCGGACAGGTCCATGTAACCTCTTGGATCGAACGTGATATCGGGGTGCTGAGCCAGCGTTTCGGGCCGCTCCGGTAGGGTCGGCTGCCCGCTCGTCTGCAACAAGCCCCAGCTTGATTAGTCGCGCACCAATCTGACGCTGCGGTGACGAAACCGTCATCATGGCAAGGGCTGAGCGCCTGAGCCGATCTGACTGTGCACAGGGTTATCCACAGGAGGCGTGGATAAACTGGGGTTGACAACAAGGCGCCTAGACGTTCTCGTAGTACAGGCCGACACGAACGCTAAGTCATTGTTTTATTGATTTGGCTGCTCATTGATCTCAGCAATCTCGGAGCGCGCAAGCGCTTGTCTGGCCGATCAATCGGACCGCTTATCGAGCATCGATCAACAAGCTTGTCCACAAGGTCTGTGAGTGCATTGATCGAACTGCGATCCTGGTGCGGCAGCTGAATTGGCTGGTACGGGGCAACCTGAATCTGACGGACGAGGTCATCATGAAACCTGACATCATCGGTCATTGCTGGCACTGTGGCGCGGGTCTGACGCGCGCCGACTATGGGCGCGAGAATCACTGCCTGAGCTGCAGCAAGCCCACGCGCGCTTGCCGTAATTGCCGACTCTATCAGCGCGGGCGCCCCAATGACTGCCTTGAGCCGCTCGCCGAGCCGATCGCCGATAAGGTCCGCGCCAACTTCTGCGAGCATTTCGATCCCGCACCGCAGCCCGCAGTGCCCCAAGACGCGAGCAACACGCAGGATGGAGACCACCTACGCCAAGCCGCGGAATCCTTGTTCAAGTAGCCACCGAGGTCCGCGGTTGAATGCTGCAAGGCCGCTCACCTCTGGTCTTGACGCCCATTCATGCACCGCCACCACTGGAGATAACGACAGCGCTGGTCGCGACAGCGTCCGCATCGGCGAGCCGATCCAACATCGGCAGCAGCGCCGGCGGATCATCGACCAACAGATACGCCCAGCGCCCATACTCGCCGAGCTGGCTCATCGCCTGCACCCAACGCTCGGCCGCCTTGGCCTTGATGTCGGCATCGTCGTTGTACTGACCCTTGGTCTCGATATCGACATGGTGCAGTGCTTATTTGATCCCTTCTCTTGCGAGCGATGTGCAGACTAACTCACTCAGCCTGCGTCGCGCTGATGAACGCGAATCCGCCCGGGCTCAATGATCCAAAGCTCTCGGTTGAGCGGACGTTGCTCAAGCGCGGCAATCAACTCGCGCACGCGGTTCAGGAGAACTTCGGGCCCGGCCCGTTTCGGCAACTCCAGAACGACCAGCCCGGCAGATTGCTCGGGCGCATACCGCAGCGTTTGGGCGAAGTCGTGATCCAGCGTGATCAGTACCCGCCCCTCGTCCGCGCAACGATTGAAGAGCTCGTCGTCCGGCGCACCGCTCAGGGCCTGCTCCAGCACGGTCGACACATCATGACCGGCTTCGGCCAGCAGACGCTGACCGCGGGTCCCGATGTTCTCGTCGAGCTTGAGCTTCACGCCGCGGGCTTATTCTCGATTTGGGTTTGGATCGGGATGATCCGCTCGCGGGCGATTTCGGCGCCGTAGGCGATGGCGGCGAGCAGATCCTCTCGGGTCAGCTGAGGATAGTCCTCAAGGATCTCGCGCTCTGTCATCCCTGCTGCCATCCAGTCCAGAACCAGGGAGACCCAGATGCGGGTGCCCGCGATGCAGGGTTTGCCAAAGCAGACCTGAGGATCAATGCTGATGCGCTGCAAGAGTGGGGACATCGAGACCTCGTGTCGGATAGCGCGAAAAGTCTGCACCGAACAATCGATACTGAAGAGTCTAGGGCAATTCCCGAAGAATAGACCGGTCAGGTGCTGAGGTTGCGTCAAAAGGCCTTTGTTTGCTCTCAGCACGCATCCAGGATGGCAGTAACCAGCGCGCGGTCGAGATCAAGCGCTTCGGCGATCTGCAGCGGCTCGAGACCCAGCGCCTGTAGCTTGGTGACGGCGGCGATGCGGGTGGCGTCGCGCTCCGCTTCTGCCTGCTGTCGGGCCTGTTCTTCTTGCTGCCACTGCGGACAGACGAAGGCCTGGTAGAGGGGGTCGTGGCGCAGCGCCCGTCGGCATTCATCAGCTCGTCCTCGGTGGGCCGGAGATCCTCAGTGATGGGTAAGGCCTTGGCGGCAGCAGGCATCTGGGCACCCCTTGGGTGTGGAGCGAACGGTTGACGACGATTGCCCCATTAAGCCGTTGTCATCTTGGAGAACGCTAGAGCGAGGATGTGCTCGCGTCAAGCTGCGGAATCCTTGTTCAAGAAGCCCCTGGCAGCCTTGCTCATCTACCCAGCAGCGAACGCAAGCCGCTACCTTTACGACGAGACAACTGCCGAAGACAGCTCCGGCAAACGCTCAACTTCGACAGTCTGGGTCGGGAACGCAAACTTGACCTCGAGCCGTTCGGCAAGACGGACGATCTCGAGCAGCACGCGCTGACGCTCGACCAATTCCGTTGACCAGTCCGGGACCTGCAGAAAGAAGTAGAGCATGATGCTAAGGCTGCTTGGCGCGAAATCGTTCAGCACCACATGGAATTCATCCTTGCGTGTGCTTGGCGCCGCAATGATCACGGCCTTAATGCCTTCAACAAAGGCCTCGATGCGCTCTGGCGGTGTGTCGTAGCGGACCGCCAGAGTGGTATAGACGCGCCGATAGTTGCGTCGGCCCATGTTATCGATGGTCGCACCCATGGTGACCGAGTTCGGCACCGAGAGTTGGGAATCGTAGAAGGTACGAATCCGCGTGCTGCGAAAGCCGATGTCCTCGACCGTGCCCTCGGCGTCGTTGAGCTTGATCCAGTCGCCGATCGCAAAGGGGCGATCGAGCATGATCGCGATCGAGCCGAGCAGATTGGCCAGGGTCTCGCGGGCGGCGAGCGCGATGGCCAAGCTGCCAACGCCAAGCCCTGTAAGCACCGAATAGGCGGGTAGGCCGATCCGGTCGGCGGCATCGATCACCATGGCGGCAATCGCAATCACGATCAGGAGCTTGAAGCCAAGACGCAGCAACTGGCTATCGATGCCACGCGGCCGCAGTCGGCGCGAGCGAATGATGACCTCTGGGATGCGGCTGAAGACCACTGCGACCAACCAAGCCAGCAGAGAATATTCGATGACGACGAAGATGCGCGCGATGTGTTGCAGCATCGAGCCGGTGAAATTGATCTGCCAACTGATCAGCAGGTGGACGCCGGCACTGAGCAACAGCGCGAGCACCAGTGCGGCCATGGTTCGCCAGCGCGTCTCTCGGCCGAGCTGGGCCCCGGCGCGACGCTCGGCGCGACGAGCGAGCCGGTAGACCAAGAAGGCGATGACGATCGCGCCGATCACAGCAACCGCAGCGGCGAGCCACTGCCAGGCCGCCTGCCCCAGCCACTCTTCGGCGAGCCAAGGCGGCAGCGCTTGATTGTCGGCCCAGGTGAAATCGATGCCGCTGCCAGGTGTCAGCGTATACGCACGATAGATGCCCGGGGTCGAGCCCTGCGGCAGATAAGACAGATCCTCAACGCTCGCAAAGAAGCCCTCGGCACGGTCGACGGTATCGGTGCTAAACAGCCAGGACCCCGCCCTTGGCCCGTCTTGCACCTGCTGGAGCAGGATCTCGGTATTGGGTATCCGCCACTGGGTCAGGGCCTCGCGCTCGACCTGCTCGGCATCCGGAATACTGGCGTAGGGTGGCAGTCCGACACGATCGATGACCTCTTTCAGCAAGAGCGCGACCTCGACCCCGACAGCATCCGCAAAGGCGCGGGGGACCTCACTGAGATCCAGGGTCCGCACCGCGCGACGCAGTGGCGGAATCGTCTCCTGGCCCGGCCGATCCGGGTCCTTGCCGATCAGATAGACGCGATCCAGGTTCAGGATCAGGCTGGCAATGGTCGCCCTTGGGCTTGAGGTGTCTGGCGGCCTGAGCGGATTGGCATCAGGGGCGATCGCCGTTGGCAGGCGCTGGCCGAGGCCTTGAGCGAGGAGCGGCTGCGTTATCAGCATCGACAGCGCGAGCAGCACATAGAACAGTCCCCTAGCCGCTAATCGCCTAGTGGGCCCAAGTGCAAAGCAGAGTCTGCTCTGCCGAGTCAAAGACATGAAACGAGCCAAGATCACTCCAGAGTCCTAACGTCCGCGCCACAATCAGCGCGACAGTCTACCCTGATTCAGGCGATGCAGACGGCGGCGTCGGCAGGCTGGATGCGGGACCAAACCATCGTTGCAACCGCCCGTGCGCACTCTCGTGCATCGATAGCAGCGCCGGAATCACCAACAGGATCAGCAGGGTTGCAAAGCCGAGCCCAAAGGCGATCGAGGTCGCCATCGGGATCAGGAACTGGGCCTGATACGAGGTCTCGAACAGCAGCGGAGTGAGTCCGGCGATGGTCGTCAGCGACGTCAGCAGCACCGCGCGCAGGCGTTGACTCGCGGCTTCGATCAGCGCCTGCTGGATCGACAGCCCCTCGCGGCGCAACTGCTTGTAGAAGCTGACCAGGATGATCGAGTCGTTGACCACGATACCGGAGAGACCGAACATACCGAACAGCGACAAGATGGTCAGATCGATGCCCATGACCCAGTGGCCGAACAGGGCGCCAGTCAACCCGAACGGGATCACCGCCATGACAACCAGCGGCCAGCCGTAAGACGAAAACACCCAGGCCAAGATCAAATAGATCAGGATCAGCCCCAGCACCAGGCCCTTGCGCATGTCCGACAGGGTATCGCGTTGGTCGGCCGAGCGACCCTCGAACGAGTAGTCGATGCCGTAGTCGCGCTGCAGCTGCTCCAAGGTTCCGTCCTCAAGGCCCGCGGTGACCTCGCCAACGGTGGTGACGTTGTTATCAACATCGGCAGTTACCTCAACCGCCAGCTTGCCTTCGGCATGGCGCAAGACCTCGAAGCCGCGACGCGATTCCCACTCGGCCACCGCGGTCAGCGGGACAGATTCACCCGTTGGCGTGCGCACGTTGAGCCGATAGAGACTCGCCAGGGTGCCGCGCTCGGCGGTTGGCAGCTTGACCCGGACCTCGACCTCGTCGGCGCCATCCTGAAAGATCTGCACCAGCTGGCCATCAAAGGCCGTGCGCAATTGGCGGCCGAGATCGGCGACGGTCAAGCCCAGCGCCTCGCCGACCGGCGTCAGCCGATAGATCAACTGCTCGCGCCCGTAAGACATGTCGTCCTCGACCTCGAGCACACCATCGATGCCAGCGATGGTCTCGGACAGGGCCAGCGCCGCGGACTTGAGCTCATCGGCGCTACCGCCGGTGAGACGGATGGTGAGATCGCGCCCAGGCGGCCCGACCCGGCGCGCGGTGATGTTCAGCGACTCAAGCCCGGCCGGCAGTTGAATGCGCTCACGCCAGGCGCGGATCAAATCGTTGTTGCGGACGTTGCGCAGATCCGGCTCCACCAGCTCGATCTGCAACGACCCCAGCTGATCCGCTGTCGCCCCGCCACCGGCACCGCCACCGCTCTTGGAGCCATGAAAGGCCAGCACCAAATTGATCAGATCGCCTTGGTCGAGTTCCTGCTCGGTCTGGTAGAGGGTCGCCTCGAGATGGTCCAGGAAGGCATCGACACGAGCCCGCGGCGTACCCGCGGCAAAGGTGACATTGGCGTTGAGGATCTGGGATTCTGGCGTTGGGAAGAACACAAAGCCAAGCCGCCCCCCAGCGAGCAGCCCGATGGCGACCGTTAACAGCGCAATGGCGGCGGCAACGGTCGCGAAGCGCTGGCGCACAGCGACCACCACGAGCGGCCGAAAGGCCCGATCGCGAAACCACTCGAAGCCACGATCAAGCCGAGCGCGCAGCGAATGCGGCTTGACCTTGTGCGTGTGCACGAAGGCGTTGCGCAGATGGCCCGGCAACACCAGAAAGCCCTCGACCAACGAGGCCAGGATGGCACAGATGATCACAATCGGGATGGCCCCTAGGATATTACCGATGCGCCCGCCGACGAGAATCAGCGGCAGAAAGGCGGCGATGGTGGTCAACGAGGAGGCGATGACCGGCGCCAACATCCGCCGCGCGCCACCCTCGGCGGCGAGTAAGGGGTCCTCACCCATCTGATAGTGCGCCATCGCATCCTCACCAACGACGATGGCGTCGTCGACGATGATGCCGAGCGCCATGATCAGCGCGAACAGGCTGAGCATGTTGATGCTGCCACCGACCAGATAGAGGATGAACAGGGTCGCCGCGAAGGAGACCGGAATGCCCCAGGCGACCCAGAATGCGACCCGGCCGGTTAAGAACAGGTAGAGGATCGCGACGACCAGCACCAGCCCGCCAACGCCATTGGTCACCAACAGCATGATGCGATCGCGCACCAGCTCCCAGGAGGCATCGTAGACGGTGATCTCGATCCCGGGCGGGAGGGTCGGACGGGTATCGTCCAGCCATTGCTGGAAGGCGCGCGCGGCCTCAAGGGTATCGCCGCGCTCGCTTCGCTGCAGCACCATCTCCACCGCCGGCTGCCCATCGACCGAGAGCAGCACCGAGCGATCGCGTGGCGCACGCTCGATCTCGGCGACATCACCCAGCTCGACCCGAAGCTCCTGATCGGCGCGCACCGGGATCTGCTCGAAGCCCAGCGGCTCTCGGCGCTTGTCCAGGCTGCGAAGCTCACGCGAGCCCTCGTCGCGACCCACCGAGCCAGCCGGTAGGTCGAGGCTGAAATCACTGACGCGCTGACCGATGTCTCGCAGGCCGACGCCAAGCTGCTCGAGCTCATCGGTGTCGACCTGGATGCGGATCTCCTCGCTCGGCAGACCGTTGATCTGCACCTGATCCAGGCCGCGCTCGAGCAGCTCGGTCTCGAATCGGCGCACTAGGCGGCGCATCTCGGCGCGATCGTCGAGACCCGTGATCACCAGCCGTGCGACCTGCTCGTAGCGGCTGATCAGGGAGACCTCGGGCTTCTCGGCATCCTGCGGGAAGTTGCGGAACTCATCCACGGCCCGCCGGACCTCATCCAGCGCCAACAGCGGGTCGACGCCCTCCTTGAACTCGAGCGTGATCGACGAGATGCCCTGGCTCGAGGTCGAGGTCATCTTGTCGAGATCATCAACGGTACGTAGCCGCTGCTCGAGCGGATTGGTGATGCCGTCTTCGATGTCTTCGGCGCTGGCGCCGGTCCAGACCACCCGCACCGAGACGATGTCGAGTTCGAAGGTCGGGAAGAACTGCACATTGAGCCGATCCAGCGCGAAGGCACCGCTCAATAGCAGGATCACCATCAGCAGATTCGCGGCGACCTTATGGTGGGCGAAGATGCCGATGATGTCGGAACGATGTTGGCCGGCGGTCTCCAGGCGTCTGGCTCCCATCAATGGCCTCCTGCCTCGCGCGCCCCAGTCACGGCCCCAGTCACGGCCCCGGTCGCGGCAACGTCAGGCGGCTCGCTACCGACGATCGCCACCCGCAGCCCCTCGATGGCGTTTGGCATATGCGTCGTCACCAGCGCATCGCCGGCGGCGAGCTGATCCGACCGCACCAACAGCCGCTCCTCACCATCGGCACCGATGCGGGTGCCGAGACTCTCGACATCGACCCCCTGCATGCGACCGTCCTTGACCACATAGAGGCGGTCGCCGCCATAGACCGCGCGGAAGGGCACCTCTACCACTGCTTCGCGCATCGGACGCTCGAGATGGACCGTGAGCAGTTGCCCGAGGCGCACCAGCGTCGGATCACCCGCGAGATGAAATAGGGCATCGACGCCGCTTGGCTCAGCCTCGCCAGCTAGGCGGTCAAAGCGCAGCGGTAACGACTCGGCGCCAATGGTTGCGCTCGCCACCAGCCGACGGTCCTGCTTGACCGCCTCGATCAACTCGCCTTGGTAGGGTGCCGGGATACGCGCGCGGATCTCGAGGCTGTCGGTTGCATAGAGCCGGAGCAAGGTCTCGCCTTTGGTGACCTGGTCGCCCTCGGTGACCTCGACACTGGTCAGGATGCCATCGTAGGGCGCTCTGACGGTGGCGCGCTCGAGCTCGAGCCTGAGCTCCGCCAGACGTGCTTCGGCGCTGGCGAGCCGCGCCTCGAGTCCGCGCAGTCGGCTTGGATGATCGGCAATGCTCATCTCGCGGCTGGTTACCGTCAACTGCTGCTGAGCCTCGGTGCGCTTGGCATCATCCAGCGCCTGCTCAGCACCCACCTGTTGCGTCTTCAGGCGCTGCTGACGCGCGACCGCATCCTGGGCAAGCTCGAGCAGACGCTGCTCCTGCGCGAGCGCCAGCCGATCGGTCTCGAAGCGGTTCTTCTCGCTGGCGATCTGGGCCTGCAGATCGGCGATCTCTGCCTGGACCTGATCGATACGGGGCGCGAAGTCGCGCTCGTCCAGGCGCAGCAGCAGCGTGCCTTCAGCGACGAAGTCGCCATCCTGCACCAGGACCTCGGTCACCCAGGCCGAGGCCGAGGCCGTGGCCCGCAGCAGGTCCGGGGTCTCGACGCGGCCGTAGAGCTCGAGCTGTGGTGCGGCCTCGAGCAGCTCGACCGGGGTCACTTCAACCCGCCAGACCCGTTCTTGCACGGTGGGTGACGCCTTCTCTGGCTTGGTTGCGACCAGCAATCGAAAGGCACCAAAGCCGATGGCAAGGATGAGGATCGGGAGGAAGATTTTTAGCAGACGGCTCACACAGGATGCTCACAACAGGGGGAGATGGCGGGCAAAACGCAGCGAATGGGCCCGGTGGTGTCAGATCGGCCAGACCGCTCTGCCAGGTCAGCGCTGGGGCCCGGACTGCGGCCAACGCTCGAGCTAGCGTTTTAGGCGACAGCTGTGGGCACCGCCAGACAGCCACTGGTCAGCGCGGGATTCTTGACACTCAGCGCCTCCCTAGTGTCGTGGCGCACAGCCAGGATCACAACGACGAAGCGCAGTGATGACCCATCGCAGATGGCGTCTTACTGGCGCTGACAGCGCTTCGACAGCGATCATGGGTTGGAATTCAGGTCAACTGGGTCGTCGCGCGAGCAGCAGGGCGCGCACTGGAGCCGGATGGCCCTCGATCGTCAGACTTGGGTTGTCGGGGTCGAGAAACTCCGCGAGCGAATGAAAGCGCATCCACGACGTCGAGCGTTGCTCCTGGATGCTCGTGCAGGACAGGTCGACCAGCTGGAGATCGCGGTAGCCCGCCGTCTTGATCCAGTCACCGAGCGTCGCGATGCTCGGGATCGCGTGCACGTTGCGCATCTGCGCGTAGCGACCAGTCGGCACGAGGGTCTCCCGAGGCACAGGCTCGCCGCCAGGGCGGTCGATCACGAGCGTCTCGAGAACGAGCTCCCCGCCCGGCCGGAGACAGTCTCGCAACCGGGTCAGATGCTGTATCGGATCGCGCCGGTGATAGAGAACGCCCATCGAGAACAGGGTGTCGATCCCACCCGAGGCCAGCCCACAGAGGCTCGGTAGATCATCATCGGCCAGTGGAAACACCGCCAGCCGCTCAGTGCCGATGACCTGCTCCAAGGCCAGGAACTGCAGCACGAAGCGCAGCGTCGGATCGATGCCAAGCACCCAGTCAGCGCCGGCACCCAGGGCACGGAAACCGTAGTAGCCATTGCCGCAGCCAACATCGAGCACCCGCCGCCCCGCTAGTGGCGCAATGGCATCAGCGAGTCGCGCCCATTTCCAGTCCGAGCGCCACTCGGCATCGATCTCGATCCCATGCAGGCAGAATGGCCCCTTGCGCCAGGGATGCAGTTGCTGGAGCGCTCCGCTCAGATGCGCGCTCGCCTCGGCCGACAAGGCTGGCTCGGCAGCGACGCCGACACAGGGCTGATCGAGTATCGGACGCGAGGCATGAGGGGGCGGTAGACCGTGGTCCGAGAGGCTTTCCAGCACCTCAAGCCAGTCGCCAAGGTCACCGTGCCGGGCTGGATGCAACCGCTCTAGGGTCAGACGCCGCAGGAGACCGTCCCATGGAGAGAGCATCGTCGCACGCAGTCTCTCGAGGAACGGCTCGAATCGTTGCAATAGGGCGTGCTCGACCGCAGCCGTGGCCTCGACGCCAGCCTGATCGGAGGCATCGGCGTCCTCGACAGCAGGGTCATCTGGGGCCTCGGCTCGCGCGAGGGATCGAGCACTCCGACGGGGCAGACCTGACGAACCTGCTCGGCCTGGTTGGCGCTTGGTCGTCGCCATCAGCGCGCGATCCAGCCAACGAAGTTGAGACACTGGAAGAAGGGCTCGATACGCTCGAAACCGGCCTCCCGCATCCGCGCCTGATGCTCGGCGATGCGGTCTGGAATCAGCACCTGCTCCAGCGCGGTGCGCTTGCGCGCGATCTCGAGCTGGCTGTAGCCCTGCGCCGCCTTGAAGTCCGCATGCAGCTGGGTCAGGAGTCCGCCGTCTTCGACCACCTCGACCTTCTCGGCGAGGATCAAGGCGCCGCCAGGACGCAGACCCTGACGGATACGACGCAGCAGCGACAGGCGCTGCTCGGGGGCGATGAACTGCAGCGTGAGGTTCATCACCACCAGGCTTGCATCCGTGATCATCAGGTCGAGCAGATCGGCGCAGATCGACTGTAACCGCCCACGCTCGATCTCCGGCTTGAGCCGCAGACGCAGCTCCTCGAGCATCGCTGGTGCCCGATCGATGGCATAGACTCGAACCCCTTCAGCGCCTTCGGTCTCAGGCAGACGTGCTAGCAGGCTGGCACTGGTCGCCCCTAGCGAGCAGCCGAGATCGTAGACGCGCGATCCAGGCTGAGCCAAGCGCCCACCGATCAGCCCGATCAGGCGCAGCAGCTCGAGCCAGCCTGGCACCGAGCGCGCGATCATATCTGAGAACACGCGCGCCACGCGCTCATCGAAGACGAAGTCACCGCGCGGCGCATCAGCACCGGCGTACACTTGATCAATGCGGGAAGCAGACATCGCGACCTATCAACAGCGTAAACCCTCGGATGCGGTCCCATAAACCCGCTTGACTCATACGCTTGCAACCAAGCGCTGTTAGGATACCGAGTCGCCAAGAGCCACTGAGCCAATTCAGATTAGCCATCAGATCAACGATCACCTAGCCCATACCGGGGAGCCAAGATGACCGACGCCAGCGCAGAACCGATCATCGAAGACGATGACGCCGATATCGATAGGGTCGACACCGATGCGCCGGTCACCAACCCAGAGCCGGACCTAGACGACCCCTCACTTTACCTCAATCGCGAGCTGACCTGGCTCGCCTTCAACCGCCGCGTCTTGCACGAGGCCGATGATCCGCGCACCCCATTGCTGGAGCGCGTCAAGTTCCTCGCCATCGTCAGCAATAACCTCGACGAATTCTTCATGAAGCGCATCGGTGGTCTCAAGCAGCAGATTGCCGCCGGCGTGCACAGCCAGACCGTCGATGGCCGCACCCCCATGCAACAGCTCGACGAGTGTCGCGCCGAGATCGCCGACATCCAGGCCGAGCAGGAGCGCATCTATCGCGAGGTGATGACGGCACTAGAGGCATACGACATCTACCTGGTCGAGGTGCATGCGTTATCGACCGAGACACGCGAGCGGCTGCGTGAGCATTTCCGCACCAACATCTTCCCGATGATCACGCCGCTAGCGATGGACCCGGCGCACCCCTTCCCCTTTATCTCCAACCTCGCCTTGAATCTGCTAGTGCGGCTGCGCTTCCCCGGTGGCAGCGATACCTACATGGCGCGCGTCAAGGTACCCGTGAGCAAGGACGTCTCCAAGCGGCTGATCCAGGTCGATGGGCTCAATACCTTTGTGACGCTAGACGACCTCATCGTCCACAATCTCGACATGCTCTTTCCGGGTATGGAGATCGAGAGCTGCGAGCTGTTTCGGGTCACGCGCAACGCCATCGTCGAGCCCGAGGAAGAGGCGGCCAACGATCTGCTGGAGATGATCGAGACCGAGCTGCGCGAGCGTCACTTCGCGCCGATCGTCCGGCTCGAGGTGCAAGCGGGCATGGACCCCGGGCATCGCGGCATGCTTGCGGCCGAGCTCGGCCTGAACGAGGCCGATGACGTCTACGAGGTCGGCGGGCTGATGGGCCGCCGCGATCTGTTCGAGCTAGCCAGTCTGGACATCCCCGAGCTGCACGACAAGCCGCATCGCTCCGGCGATCATCCCATCCTTGGCAATGATCGGCGCAACATCTTCCATATCATCCGCGAGAACGGCCCGCTGCTGCTGCAGCACCCCTACGAATCCTTTTCGACCACGGTCGAGCGCTTCTTGACCACGGCCGCCAAGGACCCCAAGGTGCTAGCGATCAAGATGACGCTGTACCGCACCTCGGGCGGCGCCATCCTCGACGCACTGATCAAGGCCGCACGCAACGGCAAGCAGGTCGCAGTGATGGTCGAGCTGAAGGCGCGCTTCGACGAGGCGGCCAATATCGGCTGGGCCCGGCGCCTAGAGGCCGAAGGCATCCATGTCACCTATGGTGTGGTTGGTCTGAAGACGCACTGCAAGCTGATCTTCGTGGTGCGGCGCGACTATTCACAACTGCGCCGCTACTACCACATCGGCACGGGCAACTATCACGGCGGCACCGCCAAGCTCTACACCGATCTCGGCATGCTCGGCTGCGACGAGGACATCGGCCAAGACCTGACCGAGCTTTTTAACTATCTGACCGGCTACTCGCCACCACCGAGCTACCGCAAGATCCTGGCCGCACCCTATACGCTTAAGCGCGGCATCCTGGAGAAGATCGAGCGCGAGATCGCGGTGCACGAGCGCGAGCGGGGTGCCGGCTTGATCCAGATGAAGATGAACGCCTTGGAGGACGCCGACATCGCCCGCGCCCTCTACAAGGCCTCGCGGGCCGGCGTCAAGGTCGACCTGATCGTGCGCGACACCTGCCGCTTCCGCTCTGGCTTACCCGGCCTGAGCGAGCACGCGCGCGTGGTCAGCATCGTCGGTCGCTTCCTCGAGCACGGCCGCATCCTCTACTTCCGCAATGGCGGTGAGGAGGAGTACTACATCGGCTCAGCCGACATGATGCGACGCAACCTGGAAAGCCGCGTTGAGGTCCACGCACCGGTTGAGGACCCGGACCTGCGCCAGGAGCTGCGCTTGATTCTGGATGTGCAATTCGCCGACCAGCGCTCGGCCTGGGACATGCAGCCAGACGGCAGCTATGTGCAGCGTCAGCCAGAGGACGAGCACGCCAAGGGGGCTCAGGAGACCTTGATGGGTGTGGCCGACAAGCGCCTCTTGGCAGCGGCCAAGCACAAAGAGAAAAACCTGCGCTCAAGGCTCCTCAGCCATTTCGAGCACCGGCTTGCGCAGACATCTTGAGAGGACATTACCCGGCAATCGCGTCCATCCGTGCAGCAAGCGTGAAGTCCAGCTCGGTGATCCCGCCAGCGTCATGGGTGCTGAGATCGACATGAACCGTCTTGTAGACGTTGGACCAGTTGGGATGGTGATCCATCGCCTCGGCAGCCAGCGCGACCCGGGTCATGAAGCCGAAGGCCTCACTGAAGTCGCGGAAGTGAAAGGTCTTATGCAGCTTACCGTCTTGGATCGACCAGGGTGCGCCAGCTCCGGCGCCGGCGTTGAGCAATTGCAATGAGGTTGCAAGGGCTGTCTCGTCTAACTTCGCGCGATGCATGGCCGATCTCCAATGCCGTTTGGTGCAGGGTGCGGTAAGAGGTCGGCGCAACCGGCGAGCACTTCAAGGGCCAAGCGCGCAGGCCATGGCTTATGGCCCGCGCTCAGCGAGATGTCAGCTGAGTCCAGGTGCAGGTCAGGCGGCGACCTTGTCCTTCTCTTCGAGCTTGCGGATCAGCGGATACAGGTGCTCGGTCTCGCGTTGGATACGATCGAGCACCAACGCAAACATTTGCTCTGTCTCGCTCAAGAACTCGCTGTAATCGCGGATCTGCAGCCGGCGATGCGGCTCCGAGCACCAGTCCTTCAGATACTTGTTGAAGATGCGCTTGATCTCGGTCGAGCCGGAGAGGAAGCGGCTGGCGGTATTCTTCACCGACTGATCGGGGTAGGAGATCAAACGACCGCAGAGCTCACGATCGACCAGCTCGATGTGCTCGCGCACCTTGCCGGTGTATTCGAAGAAGACGTCACAGGCGGTCTCGGTATCGCACATCTCCCGACTCTGGATCAGGTACAGAAAGACGTTCGAGAGCTCGGTGATCTTGTGATTCTGTGCATGGAGTTGTGAAAAGGCAGTCATTGGCAGTGATCCTCCTGAAGCGATAGGTTACCCAGTGGGGGCATGCGGTGGCTTGGTTGTTTTTACTGATTACAACTAGCACAGCCACCTTGAAGACACAAGAAAGCAGCGCTCAGAAAAGCGTCCTTGCCAACCCTTGATCCCTTTTCGCCCACAGCAAGCGCCGCGCTTGCCGTGGCGAATGGCGGCTTAGGATTCGATCATGGTGTCGAATCGACCGCCCGGAAGCACCATCGGTAGCACATCCTCGGCCTTGTCGATCCAGACGTCGACCAAGACCGGGCCTGGTAAGGCGAGGGCCTGATCCAGCACATCGCGCAGATCCTGAGGTGTCTTCACGCGCAGGGTCTCGAGCCGCGGATACACCTGTTTGAGGCCCAGCAGGTTTGGCAACTGACGGCGACAGGTCTGATCGACCAGATTGCAGTGCGGCACACAATCCTCGCGTCGGGCCAGGCAGGTCTCGTAATGATGGCCGCCGTCCATCATGTCTTCCCACTGACGCACCATGCCGAGGAAGCTGTTGTTGAGTACGAACATCTTCAGCGGGATCGCATTGGCCACCACGGTGGCCAGCTCCTGGATATTCATCTGGAAGCTGCCATCGCCATCGACCAGGACGACCGGCAGGTCTGGTGCCGCGTACCAGGCACCGATCGCCGCCGGCAGGCCGAAGCCCATGGTGCCAAGTCCGCCCGAGCTGATCCACTGCCGCGGCCGTTGGAAACGATAATACTGGGCCGACCACATCTGATGCTGGCCAACGCCCGTCACCAGGGTCGCGTTGCCGGCGGTCAGCTCCGATAGGGTCTCGACCACCGCCTGGGGCTTGATGTACTCACCGCTGGCATAGGGTAATGGCAACTGCTGCCGCCAGTCAGCCACCTGCGCCAGCCAGCGGGGGTGGCGAGCCTGGCGGGTGCTCGCCAGCGCATGATCCAGAAACGCGGTCAGCGACGCGACCAGGTGCAGATCGGTCTTGATGGTCTTGTCGATCTCGGATGGATCGATATCGACATGCGCGATGCGCTTACCCAGGGCGAAATCCTTGACCGCCACTCGATCATCGAAGCGCCCGCCCAGGCTCAGGATCAGGTCGGCGTCACGCAGCGCATAGTTGGCGGGGACACTGCCGTGCATCCCTGGCATGCCGAGGTAATACGGGGCGCCGAAGGGCACCGCACCAAGCGCGTTGAAGGTGGTCGTCACCGGCACCTCGAAGCGCTCGGCCAGACGACAAAGGGCCGCTGCCGCACCGGCATGGATAATACCGCCGCCGGCCTTGATCACCGGGCGCTCGGCCGCGCAGAGCGCGTCTAAGATGGCATCAGCACGCTCGGCCTCGAAGGGCACCTCGGGCCGATGCCGGCGTCGAGCCGGGTGCACGCTCATGCAAGCCGCCAGCTGCACATCCTTGCAGATGTCGATCACCACCGGTCCCGGCCGGCCCTGCTGGGCCAGCGCGAAGGCCTCGCGCAGCATCCAGTCGAGATCGCTGACGTCGCGTACCAGATAGTTGTGCTTGGAGATCGGCCGGGTGAAGCCAACGGTATCGACCTCCTGGAAGGCGTCGCTGCCGATGGCGTGACTCGGCACCTGGCCGGTGATGAAGACCGTCGGTACCGAATCCTTGTGCGCATCGGCGATCGGCGTCGCGAGATTGCTCGCGCCTGGCCCCGAGGTCGCGAGTGCGACGCCGACGCGCCCACTGGCGCGGGCATAGCCCTCAGCGGCATGGCCGGCGCCGCCTTCTTGACGACAGAGCACGAAGCGCGGCACCGGTTCGCCCCGATGCATCCGCTTGTTCAGCTCCACGTGCAAGGGAATCACGGCACCGCCGGTGTGGCCAAAGATGACCTCGACACCGAGCTCCAGCAAGATGTCGAAAAGCAAGGCAGCGCCTGTTGGATGCAGGCTGACGGGGGTATTCATCGGGATCAAGTCAAGCGAAGAATCGACCGTTTATGATAACGGCCCAATCGATTTCGGTGTTGATCCGTGCCAACCAAAACAAGCACTCAACTCACGGCCTCGACCGTCTCTCGCGCGATCTGCAGCTCCTCATTGGTTGGAATGACCAAGACCTTGATCGGACTCTCCGGGCGCGAGACCGCACGCTCCTGTGTCGAGACCTCGGCATTCACTCCGGCATCCAGATGGATACCGAGATGCTCGAGCCCAGCGCAGGCGCGCAAGCGCAGCTCGGCGGAATTCTCGCCGATGCCGCCAGTGAAGACCAGTGCATCGGTAGGGCCAAGCTCAGCGAGATAGGCCCCGATGTACTTCTTCAGCCGATGCGCCGTGACCCCAAGCGCGAGCTCAGCGGCCTCTTCACCGGCCTCGGCTCGGCGCTGGATCTCGCGCATGTCGTTATCACCGCAGAGGCCGAGCAGACCGCTTTGGCGGTTCAACAGCCCCTCCAAGGTCTCGTTATCGAGACCCAGATGCTTACTCAGGTAGAACGGCACCGCGGGATCGATGTCGCCGCTGCGGGTGCCCATCACCAACCCCTCGAGCGGCGTCATGCCCATCGAGGTATCGATGCTGCTGCCCTCGCGAATGGCCGTGGCGCTAGCGCCGTTGCCCAGATGTAGGGTAATCAGATTGCACTGCTCGAACGGCTTGTCGAGCAACTCGGCAGCACGTCGGCCGACGTAGTGATGTGAGGTGCCGTGGAACCCATAGCGCCGAACCCCGTGCTCGCGATACAGGTAATCTGGAACCGCGTATCGATAGGCCGTGCGCGGCATCGTCTGATGGAAGGCGGTATCGAAGACCGCGACCTGCGGGATGCTCGGGAACAGCTCGCGCGCAACCAGAATGCCATCCAGATTGGCCGGGTTGTGCAGTGGCG
This sequence comes from Halochromatium sp., assembly GCF_054919635.1. Classification (NCBI taxonomy): domain Bacteria; kingdom Pseudomonadati; phylum Pseudomonadota; class Gammaproteobacteria; order Chromatiales; family Chromatiaceae; genus Halochromatium; species Halochromatium sp. Next base: position 21,730 of record NZ_JBUDPI010000014.1, read on the forward strand.
CTAGCGGGATCACCTGGCGTATCGCTTCAATGATGTCGTCATCAACCAAGGTCGGAGCGTGAAAGGCCTCGCCGCCATGCACCACGCGATGGCCGACCGCGAGCAGCTCCGAGGCGTCGGCAAGGCTGCCGGTCTGGGCCAGGGCCTCGGCAATGCGCTGCAGCCCACGATGATGGTCAGGTATGGCGGCACGCTGCTCCAAACTCTGCTGCACACCCTCGGCATCGGTCCAGGCGCAGCGCATCAGGGCCTCTGACTCACCGATGCGCGTCACTGCCCCGGAGGCGAGCACGCCCCAATCGTCGCATTGGAACAATTGGAACTTGATCGACGAGCTGCCGGAATTCAGCACCAGAACCTTCATGCTGTATCCTCCATGGCCTGCGCCTGGATCGCGGTGATCGCGACTGTATTGACGATATCGGTCACCGTACAGCCGCGGCTGAGGTCATTGACCGGCTTGTTCAGGCCCTGCAGCACTGGACCGATGGCGACAGCACCAGCGCTGCGCTGCACCGCCTTGTAGGTGTTGTTGCCGGTATTCAGGTCCGGAAAGATGAACACCGTCGCCTGGCCGGCAACCTCGCTATCCGGCATCTTCGAGCGCGCGACACTGGCATCGACGGCGGCGTCGTATTGAATCGGTCCCTCAAGCTTAAGATCAGGTCGGCGCTTGCGTGCAATCGCCACCGCCTCCCTGACCTTCTCGACATCGGCCCCCTTGCCGGAGGAGCCGGTCGAATAGGACAGCATCGCAATCCGCGGCTCGACCCCGAACGCGGCAGCAGTACCGGCCGAGGTGATCGCGATATCGGCGAGCTGCTCGGCGTCGGGGTTTGGATTGACCGCACAGTCGCCGTACACCAGCACCCGATCCGGCATGCACATGAAGAAGACGCTCGACACCAGTTTGGTCTCTGGCTTTGTCTTGATCGTCTCGAAGGAAGGACGGATAGTGTGCTGGGTGGTGTGCTGCGCACCGGAAACCATACCGTCGGCGTCACCGGAATAGACCATCAGGGTACCGAAGTAGCTCACGTCCTCGAGCGCATCGAACGCACCCTGCTCGGAGAGGCCCTTGTGCGCCCGCAAGCTATGGTAGACGGCCGCGTATTCAGCACGCTTCGGTGAGTTGATCGGATCGATGATCTGGATACCTTCCAGCTGCAGGCCGAGCTCACCGATCCGGCGGTGTATCTTCTCCGGATTCCCCAGTAACACCAGCTCGGCGACCCCACGCAGGATGAGGATCTCAGCGGCGCGCAAGATGCGCTCGTCATGACCCTCGGGAAGCACGATGCACTTGCGCTGCGACTTGGCGCGCTGGATCAACTCGTACTCGAACATCAGCGGCGAAATACGCGAGGTTTCATGCAACGCAATACTCTGTTGCAACCCCTTGATGTCGACTGCGCTTTCAAACACGCCAAGCGCCGCGGCAATCTTGCGCTCGTCACCGGGCAGGATCACCGATTCGACCTTATTCACCGCTAGCGCAGTCTGGAAGGTATCGCGGTGGGTGAAGAGCACAGCCACCTTACTGCGCCGCAGGCCAAACAGCAGACGCTGGACATTCTCAGCCGGCTTCAGCCCTCCCGTAAGCAGCAGCCCAGCGACGCGCGGAAAGGAGTTGGCAACGTCGGCGGCAAGACTGGCGAGGATGATGTCGCTGCGATCGCCAGCAGTGATGATCAAACAGCCATCCTCAATGTAGTTGAGGAAGTCTGGCACCTCCATGGCCGCCACCTTGTAGTTGCTCACCACCTGAGTCAGCGCATCGTCCTCGCCACAGAGCCGCTCGGTCTGCAGCATCTTGTGGATCTCACCGATGGTGGGCTTGCCAAGCGCCTCGCTCTCGGGCAGCACGTGCAGGGTCTCGGTCTGCGGCAGCACCGCCTGCGCCCGCCGTTTGACCACGTCCACATAATCCGGATGGACGCCGTTGACCACGGTCGCCAGCAGATCACCGCCACGGTCGATCATCGACTCGTGCGCCATGTGCACCGCGTGCAGCGCCTCCTCCGAACTGCGCTGAAAGCCCTTGACCACGACCACGATGCTGCAACCGAAGTTGTTGGCCAGATCGGCGTTGAAATCGAACTCGAGTGAAGGCACCAGGCCGTCATAATCGGTACCAGCACAGAGCACCATATCGCACTGCTCGTCGAGCAGCATGAACTTGTTCAGGATCAGCTTCAGTAGCTCGTCGTAATGCCCGGCGGCCGCGAGCTCGCTGGCCATCTGCGCGGTGCAGCCGTAGAGCATCTCGGCTGGAAACGGCAGATCGTAGCGATGGCGGATCAGACTGGTCAGATTGTCCTGCTCGACCGGCCCGCTCACCACGGGACGAAAAAAGCCAACGCGTCGGTTGACCGCCGAGAGCATCTCCATGAAGCCAAGCACAATGACCGATTTTCCGCTGCCCGAGCCGGCGCCAGCGATATAGATACTCTGCATAAACTAGGTTCTCTGAGGGCCGAGCACCTCGGAGCGCTCAGCCACGATTTCAGTTTCGGTTATCTTGCCGCAAGGTCCGACGCGGAAGGTTACGGAGCCTTGACGGCAGCGCGCTGTAGTCCACTCCTGGCCTCACCAAGGGCCTCACCAAAGGCCACAGCTGAGCAGCGCCGGTCGTTAGAGGGCGCAAGATCAGCATTCTCAGCTTGTGCCGAGCTCCATCCAAGCGCGCAGGAGATCGACGAGCGGATGATCGACGCATGCAAGAAGCATGCGAAGAGACCAATCCTAGAAGGCGCGTTGCAGCCGCCAGCGCTGGTAGCTTGGCTCCCGGAGGTAGGCCTTGCTTGTGATGTAGTTCAGCACGTTACGCAG
>NZ_JBUDPI010000140.1:0-8772 GCF_054919635.1 Halochromatium sp.
GGCGTGATCTGCAGACTCGCCAAGAGCTCGGCGCCCCAGGCGGTGGCGCCACCGAGGTTCTGATGATAATTGAGACCGACGCGCGGGTCATAGGCGACGGCGAGCAGGTCATGGTGCTTGGCAAAGAACAGGGTCGGGGTCAGCGCCAGGCGCTCGCTCTGGAGTCTCAGCCCAAGATCGATGTTGTCGGAGGTCTCGAGCTGCCAGTTATCGAACACATCTTGAAGGTTCATCCCCGCGGCCTCGAAGCGGGCGAGGTTGCTGGCGACGATGTTGGTGACTGGGACGAACGCGTAGGGCCGCATGTAATTGCGACCATAGTTCGCGTAGAGCTCAGTGCCGCCACTCGGATCAAGCATCCAGCTGATACCGAGATTCGGTAGCCAGGCGTCAAAGGTAAAGGCGTCCAGGCTCAGGTCTGGATTCGGTCCCAGGTTATTGCGGCGGGCCGCATTCCAATCGGCCGGGGTGTCCGCATTGGTGCGAAAGGCAGTGCTTGCCGGCTCGGTGTACTGGAAATATTTGATGCCAGCCTGCCAGCGCAGGCGCTCGCCTTGCTGTCCGAGCTGGAAATAGGGACTATGGATGCTACCGCGGCCATCGTTATCGGCCAGGTAGGCCCAGCCGGCGTAATCCCTGCCTGTTGGGGTGACGCGCATCCGGCGAACTGACTTTTCCAGGTCGGCCGACTCCCACCAATAGCCGGTACTGATCTCCAAGCCGCCGATCTCGCCGATGAAGTCGGCATTGAGGCCATAGCGGTTCAGGTCGCGAAACCGATCCTGTCGGCCGTTGCGAATCTCGGCCTGTTCTTCGGCATAGTAGGGCTTGAATGTCAGGGTGCCGAAAGACAGCGGCAGGCTGCCGATGGTCAGCAGATCGCGGTTCTCGCTACTGCTGTGGTAGTAGTCGAAGTAGTCAACATCAACGGCGGGGTCACCAGTTCGGTGGCGGTTATAGTCAAAGTCTCGATAGCGGCTCACACGCTGTGCCTGTGCGTAGTTCAGTGCACGGAACGCGTTGAAGTCCTCATCCGTGGCGTTGAAAAACAGCTCGCCGGTCGGACCGCCCTGATCGAGCCCGTAGCTGAGGCCGAAGGCCAGGTTCTGACGCGGACCGAGCGAGCCCGCGCCCTTCCACTTGTCGGCATCGGTATAGGAGCCGGAAAGGAACGCTCGGAGGTCCGGACCAAAGACGCCACTGTCGATTCGTGCGAAGGTGCGACTGTAATTGTCCGAGCCGAGCGCCTGGCTGATCTCGGCTGCAGCCTCCGACTCAGGGCGGCGGTAGCGCAGTGCGATGGCGCCCCCGCGGTTGCCGACGGCAGAGCCGATCGCCAGCGGTGCCATGCCTTTGTAGAGTTCTAGCGTCTCGATGTTCTCGACATCATAGAGCTGCGGGCGCGCGCCAATCGGCATGATGCCGTAGTTCGGCAAGCCTTCGATCGACATGCCAACGAACTGGCTCTTGATGCCGCGTATGCGCATGAAGGTTCCGCCAAGTCCATAGGGATCGAGGGTCTCGGTGTCGACGCCGGGGAGCAGATCCAGGTTGGCATAGATGTTGGTGCGTCCAGCGGCACCGCTCATCTGCCGACCTGCCGCGGTCATGGCACTCCCTGTGTAGAGCGTATCGCCAGGGTACTGAACCGAGTAGATCGGGGCGGCGCTGACCTCGATCGGGTCAAGCAGCAAGACCTCATCGTCTATGCTGATAGCCTCCTGTGCTTGCGCGATCACCCCATTGCAAGTCAAGGATAAACCGGCGACAACGACGGCGATGCCGCACTGCTGAAGACCATGACAGGTCATGATTGCCTCTCGACAGGAATCGTTCGATGCAGCAATATCTTACTTTTCTTTAAAAGGTATGAAAACTGACTAGGGTCAGTCGTTGGTGTGAGAAGGTCATCGCAGGCTGAAATTGACTGGTAGCGTCACCGTGAGCCGTGACCGATTCAGCGAAGCCGGGATGGCGGGCATCGGCGATGCGCGCTTGAGCATGGCTTCGGCCTCTTGGTCCAGGAGTCGGTGGCCGGAGCTGCTGACGATCTGATGCGACAGCAGACGCCCATTGCGATCGATCGTGAATCGGACCTTGACCGTGCCTTGCGCGCGCTGGCGGCGCGCCTGGGCAGGATAGCGTTTGTGCCGATTGAGCCAAGATGCGAGCCGACCGTAGTAGTTGGCAGCGCTGGCCGAGCCGCTGCCACGACCAGAGCCGCTGCCAGAACCTCGTCCGCTGCCGGAGCCACTGCCGGCCGCTTGTGCGCTTTGCCTCGCGCTGCGGCCGCTACCGCCCGTTGTACTTTGGGCTTGGCGACTCCCTGACGTGGCTGAGCTTGAGGCGCTTGGCGGCTCAGCCGCAGGTGCTCGGGCTCGGGGAGGTGCTGGCGGTTCTGAGGCCTGCTGAATAGCCTTGGCCGAGGCGTTGGGTCTTGGCTTGGGCTCAGGTCTGCGCTTTGGCTTTGGTTCGGGCTCAGGCTCAGGCTTAGGCTTAGGCTTAGGATTAGGCTTGGGCTTGGGCTTGGGCTTGGGCTTGGCCTTCGCTGTTGGTGCTGGCTTCGGTTGAGCTTTGACTGTTTCGCGCTCGGACGTTTGTGTCGGCGTGGGCTCCGGTTGGGCCTCGGCTTGGGTTAGTTGGGACCGCGCTACCGCGGGCATGATCGGGTCCTCGGGGGCGGCAGCGATTGCGGTGGCCGGAATCGGTTGTTGAGCCGTCTCCGGCGGCGTTGTCGCGTCTTTTGCCTCAGCCGTTGCAGCGGCCACTGCGTCAGCCGTTGCAGCTGCCACCTTCGTGACAGGCACAGCAGCCGCCATCGTGGCTTCCGAGTGTATGCTGCCATCGCTTGCGACGACAGGCGCCTCGGCCGCAGGCCCGACGGCGGCCAGCACGCCTGAAGGCGCTCCATCGCTACCGGCCGGCCGCCCATCACCACTGGTTCCGAGCTCCAAGACAATCGCCACCGGCTCAGGAGTGGTAGAAGGCGACGACCGCGGCACCAATGCGAGCGCCAGCGCCGCGTGCATGAGAACGGCGAGCAGGAGCGCGATGAGCCAATGGCGAGTCTGCAAGTCCATGGCAACGGGATTCAGTCTTGGCAGATCAAGCGTTACGCTCCGATAGCCATCAGGGCTGATTGACCACAGCGTGGCGTCCCGCTTCGCCCGCGGTGCCAACAGCGCTGATCGTGCGGCGTTGCTGCGCTGTTGACGAGGGCTCGCGGAGGGGCTCAGTCAGCGGACGCGTGAAGATCCGCGTCACGGCATCCTCCATGCGATGCGCGCAACGCTCGACGCGACGCTCAAGCCAGCTATGCAACAGCACCACAGGGATGGCAACACTCAAACCGGCAGCGGTCGTCAGCAACGCTTGCCAGATGCCGCCTGACAAGACCGAGGGATCGACCTGACTGCCCGACGAGGCGAGCTGCCGAAACGCCTCGATCATGCCGAGGACGGTGCCGAGCAGCCCCAACAATGGGCTCAGTGTGGCGATCACCTCAAGCGCGCGCAACCAGCTGCGCAGTTGCTCGAGCTGGGCGGTTGCCGAACGGGTGAGCTCCTCGCGCAACAGGGCGAGGCTGGGCTCAGACCTGGCTGATGCTTGCCGCAACCCGGTGATTGCCTCTGCGGCAAGGCGAGCGCTCGGTTGCCGGCTGTCTCCGATCGTCTTCAGTGCCGCATCGGCATCGCCCTGATACCAAGCGGTCAGGGCAGACTCAACCGGCTGACTCGCATTCAAGCGCAGCCGAGAGAACTGCCAGAGCTTCGCCAGCACGATGGTCAGCGCGGTGATGGACATGATCGCCAACACCAGCAGCACTGGACCTCCATGACCAGCCAGATCGATCAGCGGTGCGAGCGTGTCTTGCACGGTTGTGACGTTGGCTGCTGCGTCGGGCACAGCAGTCGCCGAGGACAGGAGCTCGCTGTCCTGAAGGGTCTGTACCCCGTTATCCGCGATAGCCGAGCTGTTTGGCTCGACCATCAGGCTGGGTTCGGGTGCGGCGCCAGCGCTCTGCCCAGACGTGATGTTGCTGTCCTCCTTGGACAGGATGTCATTGGCCGCGGTCACCGGGCTGACCTCAGGACCGCTGAGCGCTTGATCGCCAGCATTTGTGGTCTGAGCATCGGTGAGCTGGGCTTCGGTATCGGCGGCATCATCGATCGTCGCGTCTTGGCCTGTAGATGGGGGTTCGGTCTGCTGATCATTCATTGTCTGCGCTCTCACAGCCTCGCATGGCGACGGACGCTCCGGGCTTGCGTCCGTTGACGCGCTGATAAGCCGGGCACTTGATGGGTGTCCCGCTCATCGGAGGGACCGGATCGCTAGGGCAAAAATGCAACGACAGTTGCGTCGATGCAGCTCGATGCTCTATGTTATACCATCACGTTTTTGCACTGAATCCCAATGCTGCGAAATAGGCTGAACATGATGAACAATGTCAATCGCACGTTTTTGGCCGGGCTGCTCCTCGGCGGTCCTGCGACGTCATTGCTCGCGCAACCGATAAGCGACGACCAAGGCTTCTCGGTTGAGCTCGACGCCATCGAGGTCACCGCCGGTGTGCCGGTGCCGGGTGATCCGATGCTGCAGGCGGCGAACATCGACGTCTTGGCTGGCGAAGACCTGCGTCGCCGAGAGCGCTTCACGCTGGGCGAGACCCTGGAAGCCTTACCTGGCGTCGCCTCGATCACGGCCGGGACCATGGTGGGTAAGCCGGTGATTCGCGGCCTTAGCGGCAATCAGATCCAGGTGTTATCGAACGGGATTGGCGTTGACTACCAGCAGTATGGTGCGCGGCATCCACCCAACATCGATCCCTTCCTCGCCGGGCGCATCGAGGTGGTCCGGGGTGCCTCGAGCCTGCTCTACGGCTCGGGGGCGCTCGGTGGCGCCATCGATGTGCAGGCGCCAGCCTTCGTGTTCATGCCAGAGGGCGAGAGCGAAGCCCTGGCCGATACCCTGTTCGTCTACCACAGCAACAATGAGCAATGGGATACCGGCGCCAAGGCGCGCGCCAGCACCGACCGCTTCAGCCTGGATGCCGGCATCATGGGTCGGTCCGCGGGCGATCTGACGACCCCCAATGCCGCGACGGCCGCCGAATCGGGCAATCCGAGTGATCCCAAGTTCACCGGCGAGCTTCCGTTCACCAACTTCGATCAGCTCAACGCCCAGTTCGGCGCTGGTGTCCTGACCGATTTTGGCGAGTTTGGCGTTCGCTACAACCAATGGAACAACGAGAACAACTTTCTGCTGCCGACTGGCAAAGGCATCGGTCTGTGGCTGAACAATGACCAGCTCCAGCTCACCGGTGCCATGCCGCTCGCCTCTGGCTGGGAGCTGAAGCCGACCCTGTCTTGGCAGCACAACCTGCGTCGCGCCAACAGCCCTGGACAGCCCTTGAGCGCGGGCTATGATGGGACCATTCATCTCGAGTTTGATCGCTATGTCGCCCGGCTCGAGGCTATTCATGGGCCGCTCGGACCCTTCGATGGCGGCACCCTGGGCGTCGAGTACAGCAACAAGATCCAGTACTCGCGCGGGACCACGGTGCTGGCCCCAGGTGGGGAGGTCAGCAACCTGGCCCTGTTCGCCTTCGAGAGCAAGGACATCGGCGACTGGACGTTGCAAGCGGGGCTGCGTCATGACTGGCACAGCGTGACCGGGGATGCCGGCAAGACACGGGCTCCGGTGAATTTCGTTGGCCGTGATTCCCACGATTACTCGGTCTTTACCGGGTCGCTCGGTGCGGTCTATCGTCTCACCGATCAGGTGGCGATTGCCTCGAATCTCGGTACCGGCTTCCGCGCACCGAGCCTGTTCGAACTCTACGCCGATGGTGTCCATGGCGGGGTGGCCGCGATTCAGGAGGGTAATCCCGATCTCGATCCCGAAAACTCCATCAACGTCGACCTAGGGCTGCGCTGGAATACGCCGTGGCTGCAAGGCAGTGCAACGGTCTATCGCAATGCCATCAGCGACTACATCTACCTGCAAGATACCGGTGAGTCGCGTAACGGCCTGCCGATCTTTGCGTACCAGCAGGACGATGCGCTGCTCACCGGGCTCGAGCTGGAAGCCAGCTGGCAGGTGACCGATCAGCTTGAGCTGAGCGGCGCGCTAGATCTGGTGCGGGGCACCAATGACCGCACCGACGAGGACCTGCCCTTGCTGCCCGCCGACTCGCTGCGGCTCGAGGCGACCTACTGGTTTGCCGAGCGCGGGCCGATTCGTGAGCCGTATCTGACCCTCGGCATGCGCCACGCCGCGGCCAAGGATGCCGCGCCCGGCGAGCCGTTCGCGCAGTTCGACCGGCTGCCGTTCGGGACCGCATCGACCGATGCCTACACGCTGGCGGATCTCGATCTGGGCTTTGCCTTCCGCGCCTTCGGCAACCGCCTGGCTCGGGTCGATCTGACGGTGCGCAATCTTTTCGATACCGAGTACCGGGATTTTCTCGACACCTATAAGGGCTATGCGCTGAGCCCGGGGCGTGATATCCGGGTCAGTTTGAGCGTTCCCTTCGGGGGCTAGGGGTGCGTGAGGACCTGAGGCTAAAGCGGCTTCTCGGCGGTCAGCAGGGTGATCGGCATTGCGCTACGCCAGCCGTCGAAGCCGCCGAGCGGGACGGCCTGGGCGACCGAGAGGCGTGTTAGCTCGCCGCCGATGCTCGCGCGCACTGCGACCAACGCGGCCTCGCTTTGCAGGGTGACAGCGTTGGCGACCAGCCGCCCGCCCGGGCGCAGCGCCTGCCAGCAGAGCTCGCTGACGCCTTCCGCGGTCAGGCCGCCGCCGATGAAGATTGCGTCCGGCACCGGCAGGTCGGCGAGCGCCGTCGGCGCCTCGCCGGCGACCAGCCGCAGCTCCGGAACCCCAAGCCGCTCGCTATTGCGCCGAATCAGCTCCTGGCGCGCGGCGTTGGATTCGACCGCGATGGCGTGGCAGCTCGCCTCGGCGCGCATCCATTCGATGCCGATCGAGCCGCAACCGGCGCCGACGTCCCAGAGCAATTCCTCGGGCTGCGGCGCGAGCCGCGCCAGGGTCGCCGCGCGCACATCGCGCGTGGTGAGCTGACCATCGTGCTCGAAGGCGGTATCCGGAAGCCCAGCGCGCCGGGGGAGGCGTTGATCACCCCGGCCGAGGCAGTCGATGGCGACCAGATTCAGTGCAGCGCCCGGCGGATGGTCCCAGTCCTCGGCGATGCCCGCGCGCTGGCGCTCGTCCGGTCCGCCCAGACGCTCGAGCACGACCATTCGGCTTGCGCCGAAGCCGCGCTCGCGCAGCAGGCTTGCAATCTGCGACGGCGTGTCGGCATCGGCCGACATCACCAGCAGCCGCACGCACGGGGCCAGATACAGATTGAGCCGTGCCAGCGAGCGACCGTGTGCCGGGAGCACGCGGGTGGTCTGCAAGGCCCAGCCGAGCCGGGCCGCAGCCAGAGATAGCGATGAAACCGCCGGTATGATCCGCAGCTCATCGGCCGGATACTCGGCAGCGAGGCCGCTGCCGACGCCGTACCACATCGGGTCACCGCTGGCGAGCACACAGACCCGGCGGCCGCGCTCGGCACGCAGCAGCGCATAGGCCTGCGAGAACGGGCTCGGCCAAGGGTGACGCGCTTGCCCGGGCTGGGCTGGCACCAAGCTGAGATGACGCTCGCCGCCGACCAGCAGCTCGGCCGCGGCGATGGCGTCGCGCGCGGCTGGGCCAAGACCGGCCAGGCCATCCTCGCCGATGCCGATGATGGTTAGCCAGGGCGCGGCGTTTGTGGGCTCTGGGCTCATGGGCGCAGGTCCAATGTGCAAGGCAGTGTTCGAGTCGAATCGGTCATCGGTGCTCGGCAAACGCTGTCGCGATCGCGTCCCCATAGCGGATTCTCCGGTCCCGTATCGAGCGCCGTTGAAAGAGGACAGGCGGGAAGCAGAAGAAGACCGGGCCGGGTAGCCGGATCGCGAGACCGCGGTTATATTGCAGTATCTTATCGCTATTCATCGTATCGCCGTTCAAGCAGGCTTCGGGGCAACAGAGGTCACCGAGATCCCGAGCGGCATCGGGGCGACCTGTCCGGCCGTTCGGCGAATCGTGATCACCGCGGCCGCAGCGGTTTGCCTTGCTGCGACGATATGCCGGCTTTGATCCACCCGACCCGATTGATCAGACTCGCGCCAACGCGAGCATCCACAACCCGTCCGCCAGAGACCCGCCAATGCTCGATTACAACCGCGATGGGGCCGCCATCTATCGCGAATCCTTCGCCATCATCCGCGCCGAGGCCGACCTGGCGCGCTTTCCCGCCGATCTGGAGTCGGTTGCCGTGCGCGTGGTGCATGCCTGCGGCATGCCCGACGCGGCCCATGACCTCCTGTTCTCCGCTGATGCCGGCCGTGCCGGACGCGAGGCGCTGGCCGCTGGTGCGGCGATCCTATGCGACAGCCGCATGGTCGCCGAAGGCGTGATCCGCGCTCGGCTACCGGCTGAGAATCCGGTCCTCTGCACCCTTGATGATCCGCAGACGCCAGCGTTGGCGGCGCAGCTCGGCAACACCCGCACCGCGGCCGCGCTGGAGCTGTGGCGCCCGCACTTGGAGGGCGCCCTGGTGGTCATCGGCAATGCCCCGACCGCGTTGTTTCGGCTGCTGGAATTGATCGATGCCGGCGCGCCGCGGCCGGCCTTGATCCTCGGCTTCCCGGTCGGCTTTGTCGGTGCCGCCGAGTCCAAGGCCGCACTCGCCGAGGACAGCCGAGGCGTTCCTTACGTGACGCT
>NZ_JBUDPI010000141.1:0-8654 GCF_054919635.1 Halochromatium sp.
GGCCGCCGATCATGAAGGCGCTGGACGAGCGGGCGACCAAGATCGCCGAAGGCTTAGCAGCCGCTGAGCGTGGCCAGCAAGAGCAAGAGATTGGCCGGCAAAAGGCACTGGAGGAGCTGAAGGCAGCCAAGGCCAAGGCAGGCGATATCGTTGCGCAGGCGCAGAAGCGCTACAACGAGGTCATGGATGAGGCCAAGCGTGACGCTCAGGGTGAGGCGGACCGGATCAAGACCGCTGCCCACGCCGAGATCGAGCAGGAGACCAATCGTGCGCGCGAGGAATTGCGCGAGCGCATGGCGGCGCTGGCCGTGGCCGCTGCCGAGAAGGTCTTGGAAAAAGAGATCGATGCCGGTGCCCACAAGGCGCTGCTCGACTCCTTCGCAAAACAGCTTTAGGACGAGCCGATGGCCGGAGACAGCACAACCATCGCGCGACCCTACGCCGAGGCCGCCTTCGAGGTGGCTCACGCCAATAAGACGTTAGACGCCTGGTCCGACGCACTGAGCAGGCTCTCAGTGATTGTTGCTGACCCTCAGGTCGCGGCACAGATCGGAAACCCGAGCCTCAGTGATCGCGAGCTGGTCGATCTGATCTTTGCGGTCGCCGGTGAGGGGTTGAGTGTCGAGGTCCAAAACCTGGTCCGCTTGCTCGCCGAGAACGAGCGTCTGACGGTTCTCCCGGATCTCGCTCGGCTCTACGAGGCGCGCAAGACCGCGGTCCAGGGTGTGCGGCACATCCAGATCCGGAGCGCTTACGCATTGTCGGCTGCAGAGCAAGACAGCCTCAAGTCATCGCTAAAGGGCCATTTTGGCGCCGAGATCGAGCTGACGGTCGAGAAAGACCCGAGCCTCATCGGTGGTCTCGAGGTGCGCGCTGATGATGTCGTCATCGACGGCTCGGTGCGCGGCAGGCTGCAGCAGCTGGCTAACGAATTGCAATTCTGAACGGGACACCGCCATGCAACTCAATCCCTCCGAGATCAGTGATCTCATCAAACAGAAGATCGAGCAGTTCGACATCAAGACCGAGGCTCGAGCCGAGGGCACGATCGTCAGCCTGACCGATGGCATCGTTCGTATCTATGGGCTGTCTGACGCCCAGTACTACGAGATGCTGGAGTTTCCGAACAACACCTTTGGTCTGGCACTGAATCTCGAGCGCGACTCCGTGGGTGCCGTCATCCTTGGCGACTACACGCATCTCTCCGAGGGCGACTGGGCACGCTGCACCGGCCGCGTGCTCGAGGTGCCAGTCGGCGAGGGGCTGCTCGGGCGTGTGATCAACCCGCTTGGCGCGCCACTCGATGGCAAGGGCCCGATCAAGGCTGAGGGCCAGTCATCAATCGAGAAGATTGCGCCTGGCGTTATCGCGCGCCAGTCGGTCGATCAGCCACTGCAGACCGGCCTCAAGGCGATCGATGCCATGGTCCCAGTCGGCCGCGGCCAGCGCGAGCTGATCATCGGCGACCGTCAGACCGGTAAGACCGCGGTTGCCATCGATGCGATCATCAATCAGAAGGGCACCGGCGTTAAGTGCATCTACGTCGCCGTTGGCCAGAAGAACTCTTCGGTGGCGGCGGTGCAGCGCAAGCTCGAAGAGCATGGCGCGATGGAGCACACCATCATCGTCCATGCCGGTGCTGCTGACTCCGCTGCGCTGCAGTTCATCGCCCCGTATTCGGGCTGTGCGATGGGCGAATACTTCCGCGACAAGGGCGAAGATGCGCTGATCGTCTACGATGACTTGACCAAGCAGGCCTGGGCCTATCGTCAGGTGTCGCTGCTGCTGCGTCGGCCACCAGGGCGTGAGGCCTATCCGGGTGACGTCTTCTATCTGCATTCACGTCTGCTCGAGCGTGCCGCTCGGGTCAACGCCGACTATGTCGAGAAGGCAACCGACGGCAAGGTCAAGGGCAAGACCGGCTCGCTGACCGCGCTGCCAATCATCGAGACGCAGGCCGGCGACGTCTCTGCGTTCGTGCCGACCAACGTGATCTCGATCACTGATGGTCAGATCTTCCTCGAGAGCGACCTGTTCAATGCCGGTATCCGGCCCGCGATCAACGCTGGCCTCTCGGTCTCGCGTGTCGGTGGCGCCGCTCAGACCAAGATCATCAAGAAGCTCGGCGGCGGTATCCGTCTCGCGCTGGCTCAGTTCCGCGAGCTGGCCGCCTTCTCGCAGTTTGCGTCCGACCTCGACGAGGCGACCCGCAAGCAGCTCGAGCGCGGCGAGCGCGTCACCGAGCTGATGAAGCAGCTGCAGTATCACCCTCTGAATGTCGGTGAGATGGCGGTCTCGTTGTTCGCCGCGAATGAGGGCTATCTCGACGACGTCGAGGTCAAGAAGGTGGTCGATTTCGAGCGTGCGCTGCAGAGCTACATGGCCAGCAGCCATAAGGCCCTGCTCGATGACATCAATGCCTCGGGCAAGTATGACGACGAGGTCCAAGGCGCACTGCATAGCGCGCTCAAGGACTTCAAGGCCAATCACACCTGGTAATGCTGGGCCTGGGCCCCTGGCGGGGCCCGCTCACACACGGAGCACGCAATGGCAGGCGCCAAAGAGATCCGCACCAAGATTTCGAGCATCAAGAGCACCCAGAAGATCACCGGTGCGATGGAGATGGTCGCGACCTCAAAGATGCGTAAGGCGCAAGAGCGTATGCAGGCCTCGCGTCCCTATGCAGAGAAGATGCTGCAGGTGATTCGCCATCTGGCGAAGGCGTCACCAGAATATCGCCACAGCTTCATGGCCGAGCAGCGCGAGATCAAGCGCGTTGGCTACATCGTTGTCTCCTCTGATCGCGGCCTCTGCGGTGGCCTGAACAGCAATCTGTTCCGCCGCCTGATCGCCACGATCAAAGAGCAAAAGGCGGAGGGTATCGAGCCGGTCTTCTGCACCATCGGCAGCAAGGCGCTGGGATTCTTCCGTCGCTTCGGTGGCAAGGTCGAGGCCCAGGTCACCCAGCTCGGCGACAAGCCGCACATCGAGGACCTGATCGGCACCGTCCGGGTCATGCTCAATGCCTTTGAGAACGGCGAGGTCGATGCGGTCTACGTCGTCTACAACGAGTTCGTCAATACCATGACCCAGCAGCCGATGATTCGGCAGTTGGTGCCCTTACAAGCCGATGATGAAGCCCGGCCGACCGGACCGATCTGGGATTACATCTACGAACCCGATGCTCGGGTCGTCCTCGACAGTCTGCTGACACGCTACATCGAGTCCCTGGTCTATCAGGCCGTGGTCGAGAACGGTGCTTGCGAGCAGGCCGCGCGTCGCGTGGCGATGAAGGCGGCCTCCGATAACGCCGGCGAGCTGATCGATGAGCTGCAGCTGGTCTACAACAAGGCGCGCCAAGCCGCGATCACGCAGGAGCTGTCCGAGATCGTCGCCGGCGCTGCTGCCGTTGGATAGCGCCGAGCAGGGCTGCGCCCCGGCTCTCGTGTCGTTTTCGCGCTCGCTGCGACGGCAACCCAATTCAGGTAAACACGCCCTTGCGAACAGTCGCGAGGCAGAATAGAGGAATCCGCTATGAGCTCCGGTAAGGTGGTGGAAATCATCGGCGCCGTCGTCGACGTGCAGTTCCCGCGCGACGCGATGCCCAAGGTCTATGACGCGCTTCAGGTCGACTCAACGGGTCTCACCCTGGAGGTGCAGCAGCAGCTCGGCGATGGCATCGTGCGCACCATTGCGATGGGCTCGACCGACGGTCTGAGGCGCGGTATCGATGCCAGCAACACCGGCTCGCCGATCAGCGTGCCGGTTGGTCCTAAGACCCTCGGTCGCATCATGGACGTGCTCGGCAATCCAATCGACGAGAAGGGCGACGTCGGTGCCGAGGATGCCTGGCCAATCCACCGCGAAGCGCCCTCCTTCGAGGAGCAGGCTGGCGCAACCGAGATCCTCGAGACCGGTATCAAGGTCATCGACCTGATCATGCCCATCGCCAAGGGCGGCAAGGTCGGCCTGTTCGGCGGTGCCGGCGTTGGCAAGACCGTTACCCTGATGGAGCTGATCCGCAACATCGGTGCCGAGCACTCGGGCTTCTCGGTCTTCGCCGGTGTCGGTGAGCGGACCCGTGAGGGTAACGACTTCTACCACGAGATGACCGAATCCAACGTCTTGGACAAGGTTGCCCTGGTCTACGGTCAGATGAACGAGCCCCCGGGCAACCGTCTGCGCGTGGCGCTGACCGGCCTGACCATGGCCGAGTACTTCCGCGAGGAAGGCCGTGACGTGCTGATGTTCATCGACAACATCTATCGTTACACCTTGGCCGGTACCGAGGTCTCGGCATTATTGGGCCGCATGCCCTCAGCGGTGGGCTATCAGCCGACCCTCGCCTCGGAGATGGGTGCCCTGCAGGAGCGCATCACCTCGACCCACACCGGCTCGATCACCTCGTTCCAGGCCGTCTATGTGCCCGCGGACGACCTCACCGACCCATCGCCTGCAACCACCTTTGCGCACTTGGATGCAACCCTGGTGCTCTCGCGTCAGATCGCCGAGCTGGGCATCTACCCGGCGGTGGACCCGCTGGATTCGACCAGCCGAATCCTCGACCCGAACATCGTCGGCCAGGAGCACTACGACACCGCTCGCGCCGTGCAGGGTACCCTGCAGCGCTACAAGGAGCTCAAGGACATCATCGCCATCCTGGGTATGGATGAGCTCTCCGAGGACGATAAGCTGATCGTCTCCCGCGCGCGTAAGATCCAGCGCTTCCTATCGCAGCCGTTCTTCGTCGCTGAGGTCTTCACCGGCTCACCGGGTAAGTACGTCGGCCTCAAGGACACCATTGCCGGCTTCCAGGCCATCGTCAACGGCGAGCATGACAGCCTGCCCGAGCAGGCGTTCTACATGGTTGGCTCGATTGATGAGGCCGTCGCCAAAGCGGAGAAGATGTGATCGCACAGCGATTGCGGAGGAACTGAGCCATGGCAATGACTGTTCACGTCGACATCGTCAGCGCGGAGGGAGCGATCCATTCCGGGCTTGCGGCGATGCTCTATGCGCCGGGCGAGATGGGTGAGCTCGGCATTGCCGCTAGGCATGCGCCGCTGATCACTCGGCTGAAGCCAGGTGACGTGCGGGTCGAAGACGAGCACGGCAAGCAAGAGCACTTTTATGTCTCCGGGGGCATGCTCGAGGTCCAGCCGGACATCGTCACGGTGCTCGCCGACACCGCCATCCGCGCCGAGAACATCGACGAGGCCAAGGCCCTGGAAGCCAAGCGTCGAGCCGAGGATGCGCTCGCCGGTCAGACTGCGGAGTTTGAGTACGCGAAGGCGCAGGCCGAGCTGGCCGAGGCCATCGCTCAGCTGCGCGCGATCGAGAAGTTGCGCAAGATGCGCGGTAGCTGATCGGGCCACGCTCTCGCTAGCCCTTGCTGCGACACCCCCGCCTTCGAGCGGGGGTGGCGCGTGTTGGGACCTTGATCATCGCGCGCTCTTTCCGGTGAGCGGGCGCAAATTGATGGGCCTGCGGTATCATCAGCAGATGCGAAGTGCGCTGACTGTTTGAAGAGGATGCATCGATGAAGCTTGGTGTCGTTATTCTCGCCGCCGGCAAGGGCACACGGATGCAATCTGCTCTGCCAAAGGTGCTACATCCTTTGGCTGGGCGACCATTATTGGCCCATGTACTGGACGCGGCGGCTGCCTTGGGTGCAGCGCAGATCGGTGTCGTTTATGGTCATGGCGGACGGCAAGTGCCGGACGCATTCCCCGAAGTCAAGGCGACCTGGGTGGAGCAGGCCGAGCGCCTAGGCACCGGACACGCCGTGCTGCAGGCGATGCCAGCCATGGCCGAGATGGACCGGGTGCTCGTCCTCTACGGCGATGTGCCCTTGATCGAGCCCGAGACCCTCAACCGACTGGTTAGCGATACGGCTGAGACTCGGTTGGGGCTGCTGACGATGACCCTTGATGATCCAGCCGGCTATGGCCGAATCGTTCGCGACAAGAGCAACCGCGTGCTCAAGATCGTTGAGCAGAAAGACGCCAGTGCCGCCGAGCGCGCCATCACCGAGGTCAATACCGGCATCATCGTTGCCGAGCGAGACAGTCTGGCACAGTGGCTCAGGCGGATCGGCAACGACAATGTCCAGCGCGAATACTACCTCACCGACGTCATTGGGCTAGCGGTCGCCGATGGCGTGACCGTCGCAACGACGGCGCCCGAGACCCTTGAGGAGGTTGCAGGCGTCAACGATCGCGCGCAGATCGCCGCGCTTGAGCGTTACTATCAACGCGGTCTCGCCGAGAAGCTGATGCTTGGTGGCACCACGCTCGCCGACCCGAATCGATTGGATGTGCGCGGCTCGCTCAGGTGTGATCAGGACGTCTTCCTCGACGTCAACCTGATCTGTGAAGGCCGCGTACGGATCGGTGCCAACTGCCGCATCGGCCCGAACTGTATCCTCAAGGACTGCACCCTTGGTCCCGGCGTTGAGGTATTGGCCAACTCGATCATCGAGGGTGCCACGGTTGCCGCCGGTGCACGCATTGGCCCCTTCGCCCGTCTGCGACCGGAGTCCGAGGTCGCCGAGGGCTGCCATATCGGCAATTTCGTTGAGGTCAAGAAGTCGCACATCGCTGCCGGCAGCAAGGTCAACCACCTCAGCTACATCGGCGACGCCGAGATCGGCGCTGGCGTCAATGTCGGCGCGGGCACCATCACCTGCAATTACGATGGCGCCAATAAGCATCTGACACGGATCGGTGAGGGCGCCTTCATCGGCTCGAACACGGCCTTGGTGGCGCCGGTGACGGTTGGGGCGGGTGCAACCATCGGCGCAGGCTCGGTCATCAGTCGCGACGCTCCAGCCGAGCAACTGACGCTGACACGTGCGCCGCAGGCAACGATCAAGGGTTGGCAGCGCCCGGTCAAGTCATCGACCTAAGTTGGCCCTAATGACCTGAGCCGCCATTGATGGGGCGAGCAATCTCCAGCGCTGGTGTCTGACGTCTGCTCTAGCAGATCCGCTTGATCTACGTGGTTTGAACAAAGGAGCTTGCCTATGTGCGGCATCGTTGGCGCCATTGCCCATCGTCCGGTCTCACCGATCTTGCTCGAGGGTCTTAGGCGTCTCGAGTACCGGGGTTATGACTCCGCGGGCCTCGCCGTCATTGATGATCAGAGCCAGATCGGTCGTCTGCGCACCCTAGGCAAGGTCTCGCAGCTCAACGCGGCACTGCTGGAGCAGCCGCTTGCCGGGACGCTCGGCATCGCCCATACACGCTGGGCGACGCATGGCGAGCCCTCGACGCAGAACGCCCATCCGCACATGGCCCGCGAGCGCTGCGCACTCGTGCACAACGGGATCATCGAGAATCATGAGCAGCTGCGTCGTGAGCAGACCGCAGCGGGTCACCGCTTTACCTCGCAGACCGATACCGAGGTCGTGGTCCATGCGATCTACGACGCGCTCGACGCCGGCCGTGACCTGACCGAGGCGGTGCGAGAGACCATCACGCGGCTGGAAGGGGCCTACGCCCTTGGCGTGATCGATCGACAGTTCCCCGATCGGCTGCTCGCGGCGCGCCAAGGGAGTCCCTTGGTGATTGGCGTGGGCTTCCAGGAGCACTTCATCGCCTCCGACGTCTTCGCGCTGCTGCCGGTCACCAACCGCTTCATCTTTCTCGAAGAGGGCGATGTTGCCGAGCTGCGTCGCGAACGACTCAGCATCTGGAACGCCCAGGGCGAGCTGGTCGAGCGTCCACTGCGGGAATCCTCAGTCGCAGCGGACTCGGCCGAGCGCGGTCAGTATCGGCACTTCATGCAGAAGGAGATCTTCGAGCAGCCGCGCGCCATTGCCGATACCCTGGAGGGGCGACTCAGCAGCGATGCCGTGCTGCCAGAGGCCTTTGGTGTCGACGCCGAGCGCATCTTTGAGCAGGCGCAGGCGGTGACCATCGTCGCCTGCGGTACCAGCTATCACGCCGGACTGGTCGCGCGCTACTGGATCGAATCACTCGTTGGCCTGCCCTGCAACGTCGAAGTCGCCAGCGAGTATCGTTATCGCAAGCACGTGGTTCCACCGGGCTCGCTCTTCGTCACCATCTCGCAGTCGGGTGAGACCGCCGATACCTTAGCTGCGCTGCGCATCGCCAAAGACAGTGGCTACGCGACCACGCTGGCCATCTGCAACGTGCCCGAGAGCAGCCTGGTCCGGGAGTCTGACCTGGTGCTACTGACCCGCGCCGGACCTGAGATCGGCGTCGCCTCGACCAAGGCCTTTACCACCCAGCTCGTGGCATTGCTGCTATTGACGCTGACGCTGGCGCGACTGCACCGGGCGGCCCTGATTGATCAGCGCGGCAAGGTTGATGTGGCGCAAGAGTTTCATGCAGGGGCCGGCGCTGGTGCAGCAAGTGCAGGGGCAAGGGAAGGCGCAGGTGCAGGTGCAGGCGCAACGGCCTGCGACGGTGCGGCCGAGCAGGTCGCTCTCTTGCGCTCGCTACCGGCACAGCTTGAGCGAGTGTTGGCGCTGGATGAAAAGATCGCGGAACTGGCCGAGCAATTCGTCGAGAAGCACCACTGCCTGTTCCTTGGCCGCGGCGAGGCCTATCCCATCGCGATGGAAGGCGCGCTCAAGC
This sequence comes from Halochromatium sp., assembly GCF_054919635.1. NCBI lineage: Bacteria > Pseudomonadati > Pseudomonadota > Gammaproteobacteria > Chromatiales > Chromatiaceae > Halochromatium > Halochromatium sp. Next base: position 8,604 of record NZ_JBUDPI010000141.1, read on the forward strand.
TCAAGGAGATCTCCTACATCCACGCCGAGGCCTACCCCGCCGGCGAGCTCA
>NZ_JBUDPI010000142.1:0-8651 GCF_054919635.1 Halochromatium sp.
GGACACCGCGCGGGACGCACCCTGACGACCGTCCAACTGCTCTTTCTAGGTTAAATGCCGCCAGTCGGGCTGGGCCATAGGCCCCAGGGCTGCGGCATATGAACCAGAGCGCCGAACAGCCGACGTCACAGCTGCAGATTCCAGGCATCTGCGAGCTTCAGACCTCAGACAGCCGGTTCGATTGCTGACTTAAACCGGTCCGATTCCTGCTTACCGAGCCCTTGCTTACAGAGCCGACAGCGATCTGGACAACCAGATCGCCATGCATGGGAGATCCGATGTCTAGCGATGAACAACAGTCCGAGACCAAGCGCGGCCTCAAAGACCGACTCAAGGACCTGAAGCCAGATTCTGGCCATCCAACCAAGCCCGGCCCGACCAATCCCAGCGGCGGACCACCTTGGCAGAATGCCCTCTATGCGCTGATCGCGATCTTCGCGCTGTCCACGGTCTTGAGCCTGCTCCGCTCGCCGGCGCCGGAGGAGATCTCCTATACCGAGCTGAAGCAGGCGGTTCGCGATGGGCGTGTTGCCCAGATCACGTTCGAGGGCGAGCAGGTTAGCGGGCGGTTCCTCGAGTCGGAGGAAAGCCAGCGCAGCACAGACGGCGCGCAAGACAGCGGCTCGGGCAAGGCTCAAGGCAAGGCTCAGGGCGAGACCCAAAGCGACACCCAGGGCGAGACCCAGGATAAGGATGCGAGCGCGGCCAAATCCGAATCGGAACCGGGAGCCGAATCCGAATCCGGAGCCGGAGCTGAATCGAGAGTCAAAGGGGAAACTGGACCTCAAGCTGGCGCTGAGCCCGATACCAAAGCCGATGCGAAGGCCGAGGCTGGCAACAGCGACGCCGAGCAGCTCGGTGGTAGGTTCATTAGCACGCTACCCCAGGTGCAAGATCCGGGGCTCCTGGATCTCCTTGAGAAGCATCATGTTGAGATCGATGCCGAGCCGACGGAGACGGGCTTCTTCGGCCGGGTCTTGATGACCCTGCTGCCCTGGCTGCTGATCCTCGGCCTGTTCCTCTACATCAGCAATCGCATGCAGCGACGGATGATGGGCGGTGGTGGCGATGGCCAGGGCGGTGGACTCTTTGGGATCGGCAAGTCCAAGGCGAAGCGCGTCGAGTCTGAAGAGGTCGACACCAGTCTCGAGGAGGTCGCAGGACTCGAGAACGCCAAGGCCGACCTGCAGGAAATCATCGACCATCTCTCTGATCCGCAGCGCTTCCGCGCCCTGGGTGCCAAGCTACCAAAGGGCGTGCTGCTGGTCGGACCGCCGGGTACCGGCAAGACACTCCTCGCGCGTGCCGTAGCCGGTGAGGCGGGCGTGCCTTTCTTCAACGTCAGCGGCTCAGAGTTCGTCGAGATGTTCGTCGGCGTCGGCGCCTCGCGCGTCCGCGATCTGTTCAACGATGCGAAGAAGCAGAGCCCCTGTGTGTTGTTCATCGACGAGATCGACGCCATTGGTCGCTCGCGCGGCGCCGGCATGGCCAGCGGTGGCGGTGGCAACGACGAACGCGAGCAGACGCTGAATCAGATCTTGAACGAGATGGACGGCTTCTCACCGCACGAGGATGTCGTGGTGCTCGCCGCAACCAATCGGCCCGACGTGCTCGATAATGCCCTGCTACGCCCTGGACGGTTCGACCGCAAGGTCTACTTGGAGCTACCCGACCGGGACGCCCGCCAGGCGATCCTCAAGATCCACGCCGCCAAGATCGTCTTGGGCGAGGATGTCGATCTGGAGCGCGTTGCCGAGCGCACGGTCGGCTTCTCCGGCGCCGATCTCGAGAACCTGGTCAATGAGGCCGCACTGCTCGCCGGCCGCGCGAAGAAGGGCGTGGTCGACATGTCGCAGTTCTCGCAGGCACGCGACAAGATCGTGCTCGGCGCCGAGCGCGAGCAGGGCATCGGTGACGAGGAGCGCGAACTGGTCGCCTATCATGAGTCGGGCCATGCGCTGCTGGCCTGGTTGCTGCCGAATGCCGACCAGCTCGACAAGGTCACGATCATTCCGCGCGGACGCGCCCTAGGGGCAACCGAGCAGGTGCCGCCGGAGGAGCGTCACACCTATCGTCAAGACTACTTGCGCGATCGCATTGGGGTGATGTTGGGCGGACGCCTCGCCGAGCAGGTGATCTTCGACGAGGTGACTACCGGTGCTGAGGCCGATCTTGATCAGGCCACCAATCTGGCCCGGCGGATGGTCAGCCGTTGGGGCATGAGTGAGACGATCGGCCCTGTCTCGTTCAAGTATCCGGACGACAGTGAGCCTATGCTCGCCATGGGACAAGCGCGGAAGTTCAGCGAGACGACCGCCGAGCGCATCGACGCCGAGATCAAGTCACTCATCGAGGGCATCGAGCAGGACTGCAGACGACTCATGGGAGAAAACCACGAGCGCCTCGAGCGCTTGGCCAAGCGCTTGCTCGAGGCCGAGACCTTGGGTCGGGAGCAGATCGACGAGGTGCTAAATCAGCAGCATTGACCCGTGCAGACTAGCCGTCTCGAGCGGGCTGAGCAGCGAGCACCGTTAGAGGGACAGCGCTTGAGCGGCGATGATGCCCGAGTTTGTCGCCGGCTCAGCGCTCAATGAATCGGTTGCTGCTCGGCGGCGCTTCGCAAGCTCGCTGTGTAGCGCAGCGCCGTAATTGGCTTTGACCTCCAGCCAGTCGCGCGCGCTGATATGGATCGGCGCTGGCGCTGGGAAGTCTTTGAACCAGGGCCCGTAAGAAGGCTGCAGTACCTGCTCGCGCTCTGCGGCGAGGACGGCCAGATCGGCCAGCTTGACCGCAGATGGCTCGGGATAGACCAAGTCGAAGACCTCGGCGACGACGGCACTGATGCGCGCCTCCACCGCCTTGTATTCCGGCATCACCTGCTTGAGCGGGCTGACCATGTCGCCGATGTAGGCCTCGGCGGCATCGTGTAGCAGCCCTTCGAGACGCAGCTCAGCCGGTAGCAACGAGGCCACGTGCAGGGAATGCTGGGCAACGCTGTATGGGAACAAAGCGGCACCGTTGAAGCGGTTCATCAACGACAGCGAATGCACGATGTCGTCGAGGCGCACCATCTCGGGCTGCGGGTCCTGCAGGTCGAAGGCAATGCCGGAATAGGTGTGGATGTGGACAGGTCCTGCTTGGGTCATCGTTGGGCTGGGTCGCAGTCGTGCGGGGTCGAGTCAGCAGCATCGCTGGGGACTGACGATACGCCAGCGTTCTTGGCGATGTCTATTGGGCGCGCTGGGCCGTCGGATCGAGTTGCAGCCCAGACGAGCAAACCGAAGGCGGGCCGCGCTGAAGGCTACCCAGGCAGCAAAGGCCGCAGCGGACAGGGACAGCGGCAATCGCAAGAGGTTCAAGGTGATCACAGAATGACCGATCTGACAGGCAGATGACAGAACTGCAGCGCCGGTAAGGCGATGTCGCTTGGCTCTAGCGCCCTATGCACAGGGTTATCCACAGCAGTCGTGGATAAGCACGGGGTTGACAAAGACCCGATAGTCTCGTCGCAACCCGATCCAGTCAAGACGCTAAACAATTGATTCTTCGTACGCGATCGGGCTGTGACCAGTTCAAGGACACAGCTCGCAAGGCACTGACCTGTCGATGCATTAGGTGAATGATCCATGAGCGATCAACAGGGTTGTCCACAAAGGCTGTGAATTGACGGCTCAACAGCGGCGCGGATCGGAAGCCGATCCGCGTCTTTGGGCGGACCTCCCAGTGCCCATCTTTCAGTGCCCATCTTCCGTGCCGATCTCCCAGGGCTAATCTAGTGGCTGCCGCTAACGCCCTTCGGCGGCCCGGACTCGATTTGACCGGTCTCCATCCGTGCTTTGTGGATCTCCTCGAGCTTGTAGAAGCTCTGCTGAAGCTGGAAGAAGCCGTGCCAGTGGGCCCAGTCGGGTCCGGCCATCATCGCGCCATGGCGGGCGCGGCGCCCTTCGTGATGCCATAGGTGGTAGAAGGTGATCTGGAAGTCATCTTTCCAGGGGTTATCCTTCAGCAGCCCCGCCGCCGCCAATTCGTCGCGCATCTCTTTCGCCGGCTCCCAGTAGGCCTCGTTGTAGAGGCGCACTGCGGCGTCTGCCTGATGGAAGAAGCTCTCGGTATGCAACTCGCCGTGACAGGCGGTGCACACCTGCTTCATCTTCTCCCTACCCGCAGGACCGTCGCCGAGCAGCGGACTCATCACATCCTCTGAGTTCCGCACGTCGGAACGCTTGGCCCAGAGGTTCCAGTACAGCCGCTCGCTGACGTTGTGAGTCGTGCTGAGCTCACCGACACCGCTCATGTGACAGGTGGCGCAAGTGGGCGCCCGATAATCCCCAGGCTCCCAAGCGTCTGCGGCCGAGTCCCAGCGCCATTCATGGCCCTCGGTCGCGTAGAGCTGGCCATGCTTGCTGTTCTCGTAGACCTCGATATCCGGATGATCGGGACCCAGGTGGCAGGACGCACAGGCCGCGGGTCGCCGCGCCTCCTCGATGGAGAACCGGTGGCGGGTGTGGCAAGCGCTGCAGCTGCCGGTGCTGCCATCCGGATAGATACTTCCCATGCCTGAATTGGGCCAGGTTCGCGCCGTGGGTCGGCCATCGTCATCAAGCGTGATCTCGGTGCCATGACACTGCATGCAGCCGGTCATGTCTGGGGCAGCGCTGAGCTCAGGGTGTCCGCGACCTTCGTGCATATGAACCAAGGCGTGCAGGTCATCCTTAGGGATCTGTTGGCGATAGGCGCGAAAGTGTCCGCTGCGATCGAACTGCTCCTGCTCGCGCGGATGGCAACGCCCGCAGGTGTCTGGCGACACCAAGACGGAGATATAGGTATCAGTGCCGACGAGCGACTCATGCTGGGTCGCATTAGGCGCATCCGCGGAGACCTGATGGCAATCGAGGCAGGTAACGCCAGCGTGCGCATGGCGGCTGCGCTTCCAGTCGCTGATGATGCCCGGATTGTCCTGCTTGTGGCACTCGACGCAGGTCTTTCCCACCTTGGTGACCCCGCGGTCAATAACTATCGACTGTAGCTGACTGAGGTCCCCGAGCGTTTCCCCTTTCTTCTGTTGGGCCTTCTGTTGGGCGCCCTGTTGACTCTTGCCTTGTCCAGTCGCCTGGTCCTTCTCGGCCGCACCCTGTTGGGTCACGGCGAGCGCGGCCGGGTCGGACTGGGCTGGGTCAGATTGGGCTGGATCAGACTGGGCTGACTCAGACTGGGCCGGCTCGGGCTGCCCGGCGGCGGGGCCAGCCAGGAGCGCCAAGCTCATCGCAAGCGTCGTCCATCTGTTCATGGGGAGTCTCCTCCGTTGGGGGGTGGCGGCAGTGCCATAGCAAGATCCTGGTGCCCAACGTGAGCGTGGCAGCTCACACACTTCTTCTCGATCTCACCGAGGAAATACGGGCGATGGGCGACGAAGGCAGGATTGTTGCCACGCGCGTCCTCAAGCTCGCGGTGGCACTTCAGGCAACCGGAGTCGAATACATAGCGCTCGCGGTGGGCGAGCCCCGCCTGCCAATCGATCGTCTCGAGGTCGTAGGTGAGCTGCGCCCAGACATCATGAAGACCGAAGCGCGCCTTGGTCCAGAGATAGCTCGCAAGGCTGTCGTGGCGCAGGTGGCAGTCGGTGCATTGCGCAGCGAGGCCGTTGGGGTTGCTGCCTCCGTGAACGTCTTCCCGGAAGCTGCGAGCAAAAGGCTCCATGGTATGGCAGGTCGTACAGAAGTCCGGGCCCGAGGTCGCGTTCAGCGACGCTTCGGTGATCATCCAGGAGGCCGTGACGCCCACAGGGACGACGACGATGGCTAGAGCCATGACCAGTAGCGCCTTCTTCATTCTCTGCCAACCTCCTGCGACTGACCCCTGTGACTGACCGCTGCGACTGACCGCCTTCCTCCAACGGCTCTGATCGGCAAGCCCGCCGCTGCGTCGACCCTCGTCGTGGCCTTAAGCACCCACCTCAAGCACCCAACATGCCAGAGTAGGGATCTTCGGCCTCAGGCTACGCGAGATCGCTGCAATAAGGCGCAGGGCCTGGCGCTGCGATCGCCAAGCAGTCAGCCTGTGGCCAGTCTGCGACCGGCGACCGGTGTGAAATCAACCGCAAGCGGTCGTTTTGCACCGCGGCTCAAGCTGCAGACTGATGAACCAGAAAGCACGACTTGATACAGTTGCAACCTGGCTGCGACTGGGAATTGACACCCGTCTTGAGCAAGGTTGTCATCGATGATCGAGCAAGAGCACGCTGCGCCCGAGTCGATTGGAGGTATTCATCAAGATGGGACATCTGTTAAGCGACAAATCAGCGTTGGTTCCGCTGATCGACCGGCTCAACCGTTACCCGATTGGCCTGGTCGATAGCCCTCGCCTTCGCCAGATCCTTGGCCTGCTCTTCGATCCGCGAGAGGCCGAGGTGGCCGCCCGCTTTCCGCTCACCGAGGCCACGCAGGCCGAGCTAGCCGAGCGCACTGGACTACCACCGGCGGAGCTGGATGGGATTCTGGAGTCGATGGCCAACAAGGGCCTGGTGATGGATCTACCCGTCGGTAGCGAGACCTACTACCTGCTAGTGCCAGGACTGATCGGCTTCATGGAGTTCAGCTTCATGCGCGATCGTGGCGATCTGCCTCAGGCCGAGCTGGCGCAATTGATGTCCGAGTATTTGCGTGAGCAGGGCAAGGACGGGCAGGCCGGCGAGTTCTTCGGTAGTCGGTGGCCGTTGACCCGGGCGTTGGCCTATGAAGACCAGATCCCGGTGCAGTCGCGCATTACGCGTTGGGAAGATGCCCGTCAGATCATCCGCGATGCAGACTTCCATGCAGTGACGATGTGCTTCTGCCGGCACAAGAAGGTGCACGAAGGAAAGACCTGCCAGCAGGGGGCGCCAGTCGAGGCAATCTGCATGGTACTTGGCGAGGGCGCGCGCTTCCTGGTTCGCCGCGGCATGGCCGAGCCGCGCAGTGCCGATGAGATGCTCGCGATCCTCGAGCAGGCACGTGAGCTTGGCCTGACCCACATCACCGACAATATCCGTGAGCGGCCATCGTTCCTCTGTAACTGCTGTCGCTGTTGCTGCGAGCTGTTGGCTGGCGTGCAGATGGGCTTTAATGAGGGTATCGCCAAGACGCCCTTCCTTGCTGAGGTCGATCCCGAGCGCTGTGACTACTGCGGCGCCTGCTTGCGTGCCTGCAATGCCAAGTGCATCAAGCTTGCCGAAGACGCGCGCGACTCGATCACCGATCGGCGTTGGGCGGCGGTGGACCCCGAGGTCTGCCTCGGCTGCGGCGCCTGCATCCAGGCTTGCGAGCAAGGGGCCTTGACCCTGGCACCGCGCGCGCAGCGCCCGCGCCCACCGCGTGATCGCAATGCGTTGTTTGCCCGTATCCTCTGGGACAAGGGCCGGTTGATACCCTTCATCACTGAAGGGCTACGCCGGGGTGTCGGTCGCCTCCGGCGACGGCCTTGATCGAATCGCAGCGATCAAGTTCCAGCGTTATTGTGCTCTCGACCAACCCAGAGCGATGAAGCCGCCCGTGGTCAACCCCTCGACTCCGATCTTCTCCGGCCCAGCCAAGGCGCTCATCATCTTTGCCGCCTTCGTCGTGGCGGTCGCCGGGATGCGAGCGGCATCGCCAATTCTGGTGCCACTGCTGCTGGCCATGTTTGTTTCGAGCATTTGTGCACCGGCCTTCTTCGCGATGCAGCGTCTGCGCATTCCTGCAGTGCTCGCGCTGATGATCTTGCTGCTGGCGCTGGTCGCCATTTCGCTACTGACCGCCATCATCATCCAGATCGGCATCGGCGACCTGCAAAATCGGCTCCCGGCCTATCAGATGATCTTCCAGGACCAGTTCGACCAGATGTTGGTCTGGCTCGATCAGTTCGAAACCGGCGCCGACGATGAAGAGATCCGGGCGCTATTCGATTGGCGCTCGGCCTTCAATTTCTTGCGCACATCCCTGACCAAGGCGACGGGATTCGTCGGTCAGGCCCTGTTTGTGCTCTTGCTGACAGCGTTCATCCTGCTTGAGGCGCAATATCTGCCGGGCAAGTTGCACGGTATTCCCGAGTTCTCGCCGGCTTTCTGGCGACAATTCGATCAGGTCGTCAGTGATGTACGCCGCTATATGAGCATGAAGACCCTCACCAGCTTGATGACGGGCGCCTTGGTGCTGCTGTGGGTGCTAGCGCTCGGAATCAATTTCGCGCCGTTGCTCGGGTTCTTGGCCTTCGTACTGAACTATATCCCGATCATCGGCTCGGTGATTGCTGGGGCTCCAGGCGTCGCGCTGGCGCTGGTCGAGCAGGGACCCGGAACGGCCCTAGTGTGCGCGCTTGGCTACATCGCCATCAACGTCGGCATTAGCAACATCATCGAGCCGCGTCTGATGGGCCGCGGCTTCGGACTCTCACCCTTGGTGGTCATTGTATCGCTGGTCTTTTGGGGTTGGGTGTTCGGGCCGGTCGGTATGCTGCTGTCGCTACCCTTGACCAAGACCGCAAAGATCGTCATGGAAGCATTCCCTGACTCACGCTGGGTGGCCGCCCTGCTCGGTGGGCCGCACCGGAAAGAAACGCGATAGGAGCAGTAAGGTCTAGGCGGGAGGCGCAGGCAGCACCCTCTGATCGGTCTGGGTGACGGCCCGAGCAGTGCACGG